>NZ_JAYWLC010000006.1:0-223899 GCF_040297545.1 Thioclava kandeliae | reverse complement strand
CCCAAACACCGCAACCCCTTTTTCAACGAAAATCATAAATTCATACAAAAATTCAAATAACATGCTGAAATATATGTATTTATTTCGATCAGTTTTATGACACAGCCACCATCCTGACACACCCGCCACACCGCCAAACCGGAATCACCACACACAAACATCAACGCAGATACGAGCGGGCGAACCTTCAGACCGACTTGACCCGCCCTCCGTCTCGCCGATCACAGTTGGCCGCGCGCGCCGGTCTGCGCTTGCCAAGTGCCGCTGTCGATGCACATTGTGTCCTCATGAGCCAGATAGATGCCCCCATTCATGATCCTCAGGATCTGCCCCCCGCGCTCGAACGCTATTTCGAGAGAAGCCGGATCGCACTTGCCCTCTCCGAAGTTGGCGAGGATGTCCCGTTATGTCTGGTCAATGACGCCTTCCTGGCGCTCACCGGCTACACACGCGAAGAGGTGCTGGGGATCAACTGCCGCTTCCTGCAAGGGGAGAAGAGCGACGCGGAAGACAAGGCCGAACTGAGCCGCTTCGTCCATGACGATATGCGTGACAGTGGACGTTTCCATGTTCTCAACTACCGCAAGGATGGCTCGACCTTCCATAACCTCGTTTTCATGTCGCGCCTGCGTGACGAGGATGGCGTCACACGCTACATGCTTGCCTCGCAATTCGACATGTCACCCGTGCTTGACCGTGCGCGGCTTGATTCGAATGACGTGACACTGGCGCGGAACCTGTCCGATATCGACAAGATCGCCAAGGAATACGGGCTCGCTATGATAAGTTCTGCCCAGTTGATCGCGGATTCGATTTCGTTGATTGCCCGTTTGAGTGTTCCAAGGACCTGAAGAGCCGATGGCCGAACTTGATAAAGACCGGATTTGCGTTGTAGGCATCGGTGCCTCGGCGGGCGGGTTGGAAGCGATCCGTGAAATGCTGGCGCAGGCCTCGCCGGATGCCAACCTTGCCTATGTCGTGATCCAGCATCTCGACCCCAATCACGAGAGTCTGCTCGCGGAACTGCTCGGGCGCCAGACATCATTACAGGTTACCCAGGCCACAGATGGGGTGACCATCGAGCGTGGGCGTGTCTATATCATCCCCCCCGGACACGGGCTTACAGTGCATAACCGCGTGCTCCACCTCACCGATTTCGCGCAACCGCGTGGCTTGCGCAGACCGATCGACGATTTCTTCGAGAGCCTCGCCCGCGATCAGGGGCGCTATGCCTCCTGTGTGATCCTGTCCGGCACCGGCGCCGATGGCAGTGCCGGTCTGCGTGCCATCAAGGAATTTGGCGGGCTATGTATCGCGCAGGATCCGGAATCGGCCAAATATGATGGGATGCCGATGTCGGCCAAGGCCACCGGGCTTGTCGACTTCATCCGCCCGCCCGGTCGCATCATCGAGACCATCAGCCAGTTCTATTCCCATAGCTCCCTGCAGTTCGATGACGACAAGCTCGGCCGTTCTATCGAGGAGCTGGTCCCTGATATCTGCGCCGTCGTGCGCAAGACCTCGGGTCACGACTTCACGCTCTACAAGGTCTCGACACTGGTGCGCCGGATCGAGCGACGTATCCGCGTTCTGGGGCTGGCCGATGCCATAGACTATCTGCGCCGCCTGCGGGTCGATCCGAACGAATGCGACAAGCTCTTCCGCGAGCTGCTGATCAATGTCACACGGTTCTTCCGCGATCCGGAACAGTTCGAGATCCTGCGCCAGCGCGTGGTGGAACCTCTGGTGCAGGAAAGCACCCGCGACGAGATCCGGATCTGGGCACCGGGCTGCTCGAGCGGCGAGGAGGCCTATTCTCTGGCCATGCTGTTCCACGATGCCCAGGCCCGCGCCGGACGTCACCAGCAGCTGCAGATCTTCGCCACCGATATCGACGAGCAGATGCTGCGCCTCGCGCGGCAAGGCACCTATCCGCAGGCCGCCCTTGCCGATATTCCCGAGCATTTCCGCGAACTGTATACGGTGGGCCGTGACGGCAAGTTCCAGATCACCTCGCAGCTGCGTGATTGCGTGCGCTTCTCGCTGCATAGCGTGGTCCGAGATCCGCCCTTCTCCAATATCGACCTCCTGTCCTGCCGCAACCTGCTGATCTATTTCGGCGACAAGCTGCAGGCCGAAGTCATGCCGATCTTCCATTTCGCCCTGCGTCCGGGAGGCACGCTGTTTCTGGGTCCTTCGGAAACGGTCGGCCAGTATGACAAGCATTTCACGCCCGCGACCGTGGGCGCGCGACTCTTTACCCGCGATGACAGCCGTTCGGGCTATCCGGGCATCATCAAGGGGCAAGTCGGCAATCCGCAAGCCGGCAAGACCGACATTACGAATTCCGATGACCGTCAGACAACACGCAGCATCGACACCACCGATGCCGAGACCCGCCTTCTGGCTGCCTACACCAACCCCGCGATGGTGGTTGACCGGTCCGGCCAGATCCTGAAGACAACGGGCAAGCTGGGCAAATATGTCGATTTCGATCTGATGGACACGCATGTGCGTCATGCGCAGTCTGTGGCCCGTCCGGGTCTGAAAGAGGCAATCTCTGCAGCGATCCGGCATGTGTCCGAGACCGGTCGCAAAACAGTAAACAGGAATCTGTCGGCGCATTCCGAATTCGGGCTACAGAACCTGGAACTGGTCGGCGAACCCCTTCCCGACCATACGGTGTTGCTGATCTTCCGCGACGAAGGGCGTTTCAGCCCGATCGACGATCATGATTATGACGATGTCGAACCCTCCGACAGCCATGTGCAGAGCCTCGAGGAAGAGCTGCGCGCCACCCGCGCGCGCCTGCATACCACGGTCGAGGAGCTGGAAACCGCCAATGAGGAGCTGAAAAGCTCGAACGAAGAAATGATGTCGATGAACGAGGAGCTCCAATCGACAAACGAGGAGCTCTCTACGGTCAATGACGAACTGAAGAACAAGATCGAAGAGCTTTCGGTCGCCAATGCCGATCTGCAGAACTTCTTTGCTTCGACCGCTTTGCCACTGATCGTGGTGGACCAGCGCCTGCATATCCGCAACTATACGGAATCGATCCTGACGCTCTATCCGTTCCGCCATGGCGACCGTGGCCGACCGTTGACCGATGTGACGAGCTATCTCTCCGAGAACGAGGAGATCTTCCACGCAGTCGAGCATGTGATCCGCAATCAGGAAGTGCAGCAGCTGACCGTCACCCAGCGCGAGAGCGACAAGACATGGTCTCTGGTGATCAACCCCTACCGGATCCGCAATGGCGAGATCGACGGGGCGACGCTGGTCTTTACCGATATCTCGCAGGCCTTGACGCTGGAACAGGAGCTGGCCCGCGAGGGCGAGCGCCTGAAGCTGGCACTGGATGTGGCGGGGCTGGGCGTCTGGGAATATGACCGCCGCTCGAACCTGCTGGACATGGATGCACGCTGCCGCTCGATGTTCCGCCTGACCGAAGAGGACGATCTGTCCAAGCCGCGCACATTGCTGCGCCATGTGCTACGCGAGGATCGCGAGATCCTGCGGCAGGGCCTGCGCCAGATGGCGGGGCCGGAAGGCGCGATGGATATCACAATCCGGATCGATACCAAAGATCTCTCGCCCCCCACGCTGAGGCTTGTCGGGCGCAGGCTGAACCATGATGCGCTGGGACGGCGCGTCGGGGTCATCTTCGATGTGACCGATGCGCAGGAAGCCATGCAGATCCGCGAGGCGATGCTGCGCGAGATGAATCACCGCGTGAAGAACATGTTCTCGATCATTTCGGGCATGACGCGGATCGCGGGACGCAAAGCCAGCTCGGTGCGTGAGTTCACCACCGAACTCGAGCGCCGGATCGCCGCCCTCGCACGGTCGCATTCGCTCACCCAATCGGGCAGCAATGGCCATGGGCTGATGCTGCGCGAGGTGGTGAAGGTCGCCCTCGAACCCTACGAGAAACAGGCTGTTCTGCGGATCGAAGGGCCTGATGTCTATGTCCAGACCAAGGAAATTAATGCGCTGTCCCTGCTTTTCCACGAATTGGCAACCAATGCAGCCAAATATGGGGTTCTGGGACCTGCGGATGGCACGCTACAAGTAACTTGGTCGGTGACCCGCCAAAACAAATTGATTCTTGAATGGAACGAACTCTACACATCGCGCGTTGAGCCCAGCGAATCGAAGATTGGAAACGGCTTCGGATCGACACTGATCAAACTGTCCGCCGCGCAACTGCATGGCGATATCGAGGTCGAAACGAGCGAAGAGAAACGAACCACTAGGCTAGGCTATGGGCTGTCAGACTAACGAGCATGTACAAAAAACGGTCCTGATCTGTGAAGACGAGCCCATTGTTGCAATGGATCTCGAGATGATGGTCGGGGATATGGGCTATCGGGTGATAGGCCCCTGCGCCTCGCGCTCCGAGGCGCGGCTGATGATTATCAAGGAACGCCCCGATGCGGCGATCCTCGACGTTCAACTGCGCGATGGCGAGGTATTCCCGCTGGCAAAGCGCCTCCATGAATGCGGCACGCGGCTCGTGTTCCAGTCCGGTCATAGCCGTGCCGAAGAGATCGAGGACCGTTTTCCTGGTGCGATCTTCTGCGAGAAGCCGGTCTGGGGGCACCAACTGGAGGAAGCCCTGCGCCAGTTCCTCGATAGCGAGCCGGAAACCGACGCGACCAACTGAACCCGTTTTAGTGTTCCGTTTGTAAGAAAGACCCGCATTACGGGTCTTTTTCTTTTGCCAAAATGGTGCTGGACAAGAAAAGGGCGCCAGTGGCGCCCTTCCTTATCAGTCGAATTCCGAGAGTTTCGGTCTTTTGCCAATGGTCACATGGTCGATATCCTCGGCCGCAAAGCCACGGATAAGCGACGGAATCATCATCGTCACGAGGATGAAAATCGGCAGCCCGACCACCGTGATCACCTGTTGCAGCGCCGTCAGACCGGCATCGCCCGCCAGAACGATCAGCATAACGGCCACCAGACCCTGTGCTACGCCCCAGAAGACGCGCTGAGGCACCGGGCCTGGTTCTGGCGTGCCGGTGCAGAGCATATCCACCACCAGCGAGGCCGAATCCGCCGAAGTTGCAAAGAAAATCGCCACGATCACCACGCCGAAGCCCTGCAGGAACCCCGACCAGGGGAAATGCTCGAAGAAGGCGAACATCGCCAACGGGACAGAATTGGCCACCGCTTCGCTGATCTGGCCTGCCTGATCGCCCATCGCGGCCCGCGCCGCCGATCCGATCCCGTCGAACTCCATCGCCTGCCAGCCGAAAATGGCGAACCAGATGAGGGTGAAGAGCGAGGGCGCGGCCAGCACACCAAAAACGAACTCGCGGATCGTGCGCCCGCGCGAGATCCGCGCGACGAACAGACCGATGAAGGGCGACCATGTGACGGTCCATGCCCAGTAGAACACCGTCCAGCTACCCTGCCAGCCCCAACCGGGCGTGGCTGGGTTCTCGTCGGCCAGCATATCGTTCCAGAAGGCAAGCCGCGGCAGATTGTCGAAATAGAGCCCGAAGGTCTCGACGATCCCGCGCAGCAGGAACAATGTCGAGCCTGTCACCAGCACGAAGACCATCAGCGCCACGGCCATACCGATATTGAGATTCGACAGGAACTTTACGCCCTTGTCGAGCCCTGCGGTGATCGACAGAACGGCGACCGCCGTCAGGACGGTCAGGATGATGACCTTCAGCACCGTGCCATCTTCCAGTCCGAAGAGCGCCGAGAGGCCAGCCGCAATCTGGCTGGAGCCAAGCCCGAGCGAGACCGCCACACCGAACAACGTGCCCAGAATGGACGCAATATCGATAGCCTTGCCAATAGGGCCGTAGATCCGCTCTTTCAGGAGGGGATAGAAGACCGAACTTACGCGGATCGGAAGGTCGTAACGGTTGATGAAATAGGCAAATGCCAGCCCCGGAAGGGTGAAAATTGTCCATGTATGCAGACCGAGGTGATAGATCGCGATCGACATCGCGTCATCGGCGGCCTGCGCGCTATAGGGCTCGACCCCCGGAAGAGGCGGGTTCGAGAAATGGCTGATCGGTTCGGCCACACCCCAGAACATCAGCACCGTGCCGATACCACCGGCAAAGAGCATCGTGAACCAGCTGAGATTGGAATATTCGGGACGGGAATCGCGCGGCCCTAGCCGGATATGGCCGTGGCGCGACATGGCGGCCCAGATCAGGAACCCAAGCCAGACATTGACCCCGAGGATAAAGAACCACCCCAGATTAACGGTGATCCATTCGCGCCCCGCAGCGAAAGCATCGCCGATCGGGCCCGGTGCGATCACCAGAAGCAGAACAAAGACAACCGTGAAGATTGCCGAGATGAAGAAGATATAAGGATCGGTTCGCAAACCGAGCTTGCGCACAAGAGACTGCACGTCGTTCCCCCTGTTTCGGGCCTGCCGGAGATTACCGCACAGGCATTGCGTTTCTTGAACGTCGTCGTTCGTGGCCGGATGCGGGATCCGGTCCATGGCGCATCATTACCTAGCGCAGATTGCCCCCAAACCCAACCGCAGGCCAGAAAACCCGCAAAAACATTCAAAAAAGGCCGCATCCTTGCGGATACGGCCCTTTCCAGATGCGTTATCGCATGTCGTTTCCGTCAGACCGGCGGTTTGCCACGGACCGCACGGGCGACCATCGCAACCACGAACAGGATCAGGAAGACGACGAAGAGGATCTGAGCGATCCCGGCAGATGCGCCAGCAATGCCGCCAAAACCAAGAGCGGCAGCAATCAGCGCGATGATCAGAAATGTAAGAGCCCAGCCAAGCATAGGAGCCTCCATTGAGTGTTTCTAAGCAATTATCTTGCGTTCTGGCAGGTCAACGCCGGCTTTCCGGCCAAGGTTCCCTGAAAAGATCGCCGCTTCCTACTGGAACCCAATGGCCTCATCAGGCGTTCGCGCATGGTCTGTCTTTCCGCAGCCTTCGCCCCAGCACGCGATAGCTTGACGGAAAATATCGCCGGACATGCCCTCGGGAGACGGGAACCTTCCTGCAGGACCGGCGTTGGGTATTCAGAAGCGGGTCGGATGACCGCGCCTCGAGATAGAGACGACCAGAAACGAGACGATTATGACCGAGCATAACCCCGAAAACACGTCCAGCGTCGGAACCGGCCTGACCGATACCGCGCTGCGTGCCTTCGAGAAAGGGCGCCAGCTTGGTCGTGACGAGATGGCCTTTGCCCGCGCCGAGATCGCGCAGGCCGGGTCCAATCTGCGCGTTGCTGCGATCTGCCTGGGTGTGGCTTTTGCCACGGCCATCGCATTGCTCGGCGCGCTGACGCAGACATTGATCTTTGCGATCCAGACCGCGGGCCTTGCGCCTGTCTGGGCGGCGCTGATCACCACTGCGATCCTCCTCGTTCTTGGTGGTCTTCTTGCGCTGCGGGCCTTTGTGCTTTTGCGCCGCGCGGCCGCCACCCCGCAAACCATCATTACCAAAATCTCTGCCGATCTGCAGAATCTCAAGGAGAGCCTGAAATGAGCGAGAAAACTACTCTTAAAGAAATCGAGAGCCGTCTGAACCAAGACAAGGCCGATCTGGCAGGCACGCTGGCCGATCTGACCGGCCGCGTTGCACCGGGCCTTCTGGCGGATCATGTGTCTGACTTCATCCGCGAGAACGCGACCCCCTATGCGAAACGTGCCGAAGCAACGATCCGCGAAAATCCGGTGGCCTTCGCGCTGGCGGGTGCCGGTCTGGCATGGTTCCTGCTGGGCCGCAAGAATGGCACCGAAGACAGCAAGACCGAAGAGGCCGTGCAGACCGCTGACACCGTTGCCGAGGACTGGTCCGACGAGATCGACCGCCTGCGTGCCAGCGCGACCCTCTGTCTGCGCGAACTGGAGAACGAAGCCGCCGATGACAAGCAGTCGGGCCGCGATTTCGTGAAAGAACGCGCCGAAACCATCTCGAAATTCTCGGGAGATGTGCGGGCGAAGCTGTCGAAAGATCTCGACGAGCTTTCGGCGGAGACCCGTAAGCGAGTGATCGAAGCGCGCGAGCGCGCCTACGCCGCCAAGCTGAAAGCGCAGGAATACGGCACCCGTGCCGCAACCGAGACGCGCCAGTTTGTGGCCGACCATCCGGTCGTGATCGCAGTGCTCGGCCTGGCCGTGGGCGCAGCCGTGATCGCAGCGCTACCCAAGGACAGGCTGCGCAACTCGGCCGCTGGTCCCTATATCGACCGCGCGAAAGAGGAAGCCCTTTCCTTTTACCGCGAAGAGAAAAAGCGCGCCGAAGAACTCGCCGCCCGCCTGAAAAAGGAAGCCTATGACGCTGCGCGCGATGTTGCACGCGCAGCGGAGAAAGAGGGCTCCGATCTGGGCGACCGTCTGGCAGAGGAATTTTCCAAAGAGGCAAGCGCTTCGGTTAAGAACCTCCGCAGCCATCTGCACGCCAATGGCGTGGCGCATTGAGCAACGATATATCGTGAAACGGAAAGCCGGGATTTTCCCGGCTTTTCTATTGCCGGAAAACTACTCAACATACTGATATAGTTATTAATATTGTCAGGAACAATTCCTGAAACCCGCGCGTTGGGCGCAAAACAGAGGATATCTTCATGAGTCGCCTAGAGACCCTGTCACGGATCGCCATCATCCTTATCGGAGCGATCGGCGTTGTCTTTGCGCTTGTGCAGGTGGAAAGCATCTTTGCCCCGATGATACTGGCTCTTGTCGCGGGCATCGTCCTTTCACCCGTTTCCGACACATGGGAGAGAATGGGGTTTTCGCAGGTCTGGGGTGCGATGACTTCGATACTGTTTTCACTACTGATTGTGGCGATGGTCTTCCTGATCTTCCAGCCACTGGTCTATCAGATCGTCGATCAGGCGCCTAAGGTCTGGCAGGATATGCGCTCAACCATCGACAGCTACAAGGATGCGATTCAGAACCTCAATTCCATGAGTGACCGCATTCAGGAAGCTGTCAGCGATACTGCGGCCAAGGCGGGCGAGGACAAGGGCGGCGTGCAGATGCCAACCCTTTCGGATGCGCTGATGCTGGCGCCATCATTTTTCGCACAGTTTCTGGTGTTTATCGGGACGCTCTTCTTCTTCCTGCTGACCCGCAACGAGATCTACGCATGGGCCGCGCGCCATCTGTCGGAACCCGCCGAGCGCGCCTCCACCGCCAAACGCCTGCGGGCCGCAGAGCGGAAAGTGTCGCGCTATTTCCTGACCATCACGGTGGTGAATGCGGGGCTGGGCGTCGCAACCGGTGTGGTGCTGACAGCGCTTGGTATGCCCGGTGCCATGCTCTGGGGGCTTGTGGCCTTCCTCATCAACTATGTCCTCTATATCGGCCCTGCCTGCCTGATCGTGGCACTCCTCTTTGCGGGTGTGGCGGCCTTTGACGGGTTCTATGCGGTGCTGCCTGCATTGCTCTATGCCTGCCTCAACGGATGTGAGGGCCAGTTTATTACCCCTGCCATGATCGGCAAACATATGCGCCTGAACCCGCTTCTGGTCTTCCTCGCGCTGATCTTCGGGATCTGGCTCTGGGGTCCGGTGGGCGGTATCGTCGCCATTCCGCTGCTGCTCTGGGGACTGGTGCTGACGAACAGCATGCCCGAAAGTCAGGCAGAGCGGCTGATGGCCACCAAGATTGCCGAATAAGACTTTCGTGAAGACCCTTGGGTTAGGCTGCATTTCGCGGTAGTGGCAGAGTTCCGGTCGCAGCCCACCCGGATGTCTTCAAAACAGGGAAGTCTTCATGAAAACCATCGTCATCTGTTCCGGCGGCCTCGATTCCGTCACCCTTGCCGACAAGATTTCCGCCGAGCATGAGCTTGTCGGGCTCGTTTCCTTCGATTACGGCCAGCGCCATCGCAAGGAGCTGGATTATGCCGCCCGTGCTGCAGAGCGTCTTGGTGTGAAACACGACATCATCGACATGCGCGGCATCGGCGCGTCCCTGACCGGATCCGCGCTGACCGATGATGTTGACGTGCCAGACGGCCATTATGCCGAAGAGACGATGCGTATTACCGTGGTCCCCAACCGCAATGCGATCATGTTGACCATCGCTTTCGGGATTGCGGCAGCGCGCCAAGCCGATGCCGTGGCAACGGCCGTGCATGGCGGCGACCATTTCATCTATCCCGACTGCCGCCCCGCCTTTACCGAGGCATTCGAGGCCATGCAGAAACAGGCACTGGATGGCTATGCCGATGTGTCACTTTACACGCCCTTCGTGCGGGTGCCGAAATCGGCAATCGTCGAGGAAGGCGCGCGGTTGGGCACGGATTTTGCGCAGACATGGTCCTGCTACAAGGGCGGCGCGCATCATTGCGGGCGTTGCGGCACCTGTGTCGAACGGCGCGAGGCCTTCGATCTGGCGGGCGTTACCGATCCGACCGTCTATGACGATCCCGATTTCTGGAAAGCAGCCGTAGAAAAGGCGCGCTGATCACTTCGCCTTCGGGCGGAAGGCTTTGATTTTGGCGGGGTCTGTCTCGATATACCCCGCCCCGATCAGATCGAGGCAATAGGGCACCGCCGCAAAGACGCGGTTGAGACAGGTCGCAATGGCCGAGGGCTTGCCCGGCAGCGTGATGATCAGGGATTTTCCGGCAATGCCAGCGGTCTGACGCGAGAGGATCGCGGTCGGGACCTCTTCGAGCGAGGCGCGGCGCATCTCCTCGCCAAAACCCAGCAATTCCTTCTCCATCACATCGGCCACGCCTTCGGGCGTTTCATCGCGGGGCGCAGGCCCCGTGCCGCCGGTGACAAGGATCAGATCAGCCTCGAGGGCCACCAATTCGCGCAGCTTTTCTGCCACGCTCTCGCGCCCATCGGGGATGATATGACGCGTAATGCTTAGCGGCGAGGTGACCACGCCGCCAAGCCAGTCCTCGCAGCCCGGACCGCCCTTGTCTTCGTATTCTCCCGCAAAGGCGCGGTCGGAGACGGTGACGATGGCGGCATGGGGCTGCGATTTGCTCATTTTGCCACGCGAGCGTTGCGGGTGGCGATCAGCTTCAGGCGCAGGGCGTTCAGGTTGATGAAGCCCGCCGCGTCTTTCTGGTCATAGGCGCCTGCATCTTCCTCGAAGGTCACATGCTTCTCGGAATACAGCGAATAGTCCGACCAGCGCGCCACGGTGCGCGACGCGCCCTTGAACAGCATCAGCTTCACAGTGCCGGTGACATATTCCTGCGTCTTGTCGATCAGCGCCTGCAGCGCCTCGCGCTCGGGCGAGAACCAGAAGCCGTTATAGATCAGCTCGGCATAGCGCGGCATAATCGAATCCTTCAGGTGGCCTGCGCCGGAATCGAGCGTGATCTGCTCGATGCCACGGTGCGCTTCCAGCAGGATGGTGCCGCCGGGGGTCTCGTAGACGCCGCGCGACTTCATCCCGACAAAGCGATTTTCCACGAAGTCAAGACGGCCGATGCCGTGCTTCTTGCCCAGCTCGTTGAGCTTGGTCAGGATCGTTGCGGGGCTCATCGCCTCGCCATTGATCGAGACGGCATCGCCCTTCTCGAACCCGATCTCGATATATTCGGGCTCGTTGGGAGCGTCGAGAACCGGATCATTGGTGCGCTGGTAGACGTAATCGGGCGCCATATCGCCCGGATTTTCCAGAACCTTACCCTCGGACGAGGTGTGCAGCAGGTTCGCGTCGACCGAGAACGGTGCCTCGCCACGCTTGTCTTTAGCAATCGGGATCTGGTTCTTCTCGGCGAAGCCCAGCAGGGCCGTGCGCGAATGCAGATCCCACTCGCGCCACGGCGCGATGACCTTGATCTTGGGGTTAAGCGCATAGGCCGACAGCTCGAAACGAACCTGATCGTTGCCTTTACCGGTCGCGCCATGCGCCACCGCATCAGCGCCGGTCGCTTCCGCGATCTCGACGAGACGCTTGGAGATCAGCGGACGCGCGATCGAGGTGCCGAGCAGATAGAGACCTTCATAAACCGCATTGGCGCGGAACATCGGGAAGACGAAATCGCGCACGAATTCCTCGCGCACGTCTTCGATGAAGATATTCTCGGGCTTGATGCCCAGCAGCTCGGCCTTCTTGCGCGCGGGGTCCAGCTCTTCGCCCTGCCCCAGATCGGCGGTGAAGGTCACGACCTCGCAGCCATATTCGGTTTGGAGCCATTTGAGGATGATCGAGGTATCGAGGCCGCCGGAATAGGCGAGCACGACTTTCTTGGGCGCGGACATTGACATCTCCCGAGGAACAGATTTTGACGTGGGGATAGAGCGTTTTTTTCTGTGCCACAAGGGGCGGGGCGGGTTTCCTCCCATCAAATGCGCTCTCTGGCGCCGATGTTTGCCGGAATGGCCTGAAAAGCGGCACCCGATTGCGCAGATCCCGTGCCAAGCCGATTGACAATCTGCCGCAGGCTTAGGATCACGGGGACCATATAGCCATAGGCGCACTCCTATCACCGATTTGGCTTGCCCCCTGACCAAACAAGCGATCCGATACGCCATGACCGATTTTGCCCTCAATGCCCAAGCCTCCGCCCGCGCGCTGCGCGATCTGTTTGAACCTACGCCGCTTTTGCGCAACGACTTTCTGTCGGAGCGCTACGGGGCGGAGATCTGGCTCAAGCGCGAGGATCTGACGCCCGTGCGCAGCTACAAGCTGCGCGGCGCCTTCACCGCCATGCGCAAGCTGCGGGCCGCAGATCCTACCGCGGATCATTTCGTCTGCGCGAGCGCGGGCAATCACGCGCAGGGTCTGGCCTATGCCTGCCGCCATTTCGGAGTGAAGGGCACGATCTTCATGCCGGTGACCACGCCACAGCAGAAGATCGACAAAACCCGCAGCTTTGGCGGCGAGAATGTCGAGATTGTCCTGACGGGCGATTATTTCGACGACACACTGGCCGCGAGCCAGACCTTCTGCACCGAGGCGGGCGCGCATTTTCTGGCGCCTTTCGACAATGGTGACGTGATCGAAGGTCAGGCCACCGTGGCCGTGGAAATGCTCGATCAGCTCGGCCATGCGCCCGATTTCGTGACGATCCCCGTGGGCGGTGGCGGCCTTTCGGCAGGTGTGACGCGTTATCTGGGCGCGGCGAGCCCTAGCACCCAATTCCGCTATGTCGAGCCGATGGGCGGGCGCAGCCTGCATGCCGCCCTAGAGGCGGGCAAGCTTGTGACACTGCCGCATGTCGATAGTTTCGTCGATGGCGCTGCCGTGGCGCGGATCGGCCAGACGCCTTTCGAAACATTGCGTGCCATTCCTGCCGATCACGTCCTCGGCGCACCGGAAGACCGGATCTGCCGGACCATGCTGGAATTGCTCAATGTCGAGGGCATCGTGCTCGAGCCCGCCGGGGCGATGTCGATCGATATGTTGCAAGACATGCGTGAGGAGATCGCAGGCAAGACGGTGGTCTGTATCGTCTCGGGCGGGAATTTCGATTTCGAGCGGCTTCCTGATGTGAAGGAGCGGGCGCAACGCTACTCGGGGCTTAAGAAATATTTCATCCTGCGTATGCCCCAACGCCCCGGCGCGCTGAAAGACTTCCTGCAAATGCTCGGACCGCAGGACGACATCGCGCGTTTCGAATATCTGAAGAAATCCGCGCGGAATTTCGGATCTGTGCTGATCGGGATTGAAACCCGTGATCCGACCAGCTTTGGCCGCCTGACGCAACAGTTGGACGAGGCAGGCTTTTTCTATCGCGACATTACCGAAGACGCGATCCTCGCGGAGTTTCTGATCTAATCCCGCTCGGGGACTTCGGCATCGAAACATCGGCCGCTTTCGGGGCCGATGTTTTATGTCCAGCGGTTCAGGCCGCGCTCAGGAACTCGTTTACCCGCGCCATGAAATCCTTCTTCGATGCGGAATAGACATCGAGAACGGCCTGGATATCGACATCGCCGGAGCGGCCCATTGCCGCCAGACGCTCGCCTTCCTGACACATGACGCCGAACGCGCGGAACCCCAGATTCCATGCAGAGCCCTTGAGGAAATGCAGATCCTCCTCGAGCCTGTCCGGACGCGTTCCCAATTTCATAACAACGCCTTCGACTTCATCCATAAACAGCTCGACGACTTCGCCGAAGCCATCAGAACCGATTTCGGATTGCAACTCGGCAACCCGATCCCAATCAATCATCTCAACCTCCACCAAAGGGCATCACCACCTTGCTTGAGGCTAGGCAATAAAGCTTGCCAAAAACTTAAGCTCGGAAACTTACTCGGGTTTACCCCAAATTAAGACTGCCTGCGCCAAAGATGGCCAACAGTAGTGTTACGAGGAGCGGAATCGGCTTGCAGGATCCTCTGTATAAGCTTTCGACGGCAACACCCAAGCCGGACGAGACTGCGCGTCGCAGTGTGCTTGTTGTCGATGACAGCAAGATGCAGCGCCGCATTCTCTCGGCGCAGCTATCGCGGTCTGGATATGACGTGACAGAAGCGGCCTCTGCCGAAGAAGCCCTTGAAATATGTAACCAGTTCGAACCCGATATCGTCATCTCCGACTGGATGATGACAGGAATGTCCGGCGTCGACTTCTGCCGCAAATTCCGCGAGATGCAGCGGAGCAGCTATGGGTATTTCATCCTCCTGACCTCGAAATCCGAAAAAGCCGAGGTCGCTTTAGGTCTGCAAAGCGGGGCGGATGATTTCCTGTCCAAGCCCGTAAACGGGAATGAACTGCGCGCCCGTCTGCAAGCGGGCGACCGTATCTTGCGCATGGAACGGGAACTGACCCGCAAGAACCAGCTACTGAGTTCGACGCTGGATGAGCTGAAATCCGTCCATGACGGAATCAGGCGCGATCTGTCCGAGGCACGCCAGTTGCAACAGAGCCTCGTCAAGGAGCGCTACCGGAGCTTCGGGAGTTCCGAGGTGACCCTGATGCTACGCCCCTGCGGACAGGTCGGCGGCGATCTGGTGGGCTTTTTCCCGATCAACGCCCGTCGCGTCGGTCTCTACGGGATCGATGTCTCGGGCCACGGGATCACCTCGGCGCTGATGACGGCTCGTCTTGCGGGCTATCTCTCGGGCTCCTCGCCCGACCAGAATATCGCGCTCGTGCTGTCGGATTTCGGGATCTACGAAGGTATGGATCCGGGCGAGTTGGCAGGTTATCTCAACAAACTCGTGCTCGACGAGATGCAGACCGAGAGCTATTTCACGCTGGTCTATGCGGATGTCGACCTGGTCTCGGGCGAAGTCCAGATGGTGCAGGGCGGGCACCCCCATCCCGTGAAACAGAGGGTGGATGGCACGGTCGAACATCTCGGGCAAGGCGGCCTGCCCGTCGGCCTGATCGAGGAGGCGCAATACGAGACCTTCTCCACCATCCTCGCGCCGGGCGAGCGGCTCATCCTGATGTCGGATGGTATCACCGAAGCCACCGCACCTGACGGTCAGCTCCTGATGGAGAACGGGCTCGACGGGATGCTCCAAAAGCTCTCGGGCCTCAATGGCAATGCGTTTCTCGACGCGCTCTATTGGGAGGTCGAGAACTATGCCGATGGCAGCCTGACCGATGACGTCTCGGCGGTGTTCTTCGAATTCAATGGCGCGAAGCGTAACGCGGACTGAGCCTTACGGCTCCCGCAACGCTTCGCGCGACTTATAGAGCGGCTTCAGAAGATATTGCAGGATCGTCTTCTCGCCCGTATGCAGCTCGACCGTGGCCTGCATACCGGGCCGGATTTCGAGATTGCGCTGGCGCTCGGTCAGATCATCCAGATCCACGCTCAGCGTCACCTTGTAATGCGGCTGGGCATTCGGATCCTTGTCATCCTTGAACGTATCGGCCGACACCACGACCACCTGCCCCTGAAGACTGCCATAAATCGTATAGTCATAAGCCGATAGCTTGATGGTCGCGTCCTGACCGGCACGGACATTGGCGATATCCTTGGGCGCGATCTCTGCATCGATATAAAGTTCTTCGCCCTCGGGAATGATCTGCATAATCTGCTGGCCGGGCTGAACGACACCGCCGATAGTGGTCACCGACAGCTGGTTGACGATGCCGCGCATCGGCGCCACCAGCGTCGTCCGTCCCAACTGGTCTTCGGACAGTTTCAGCTGCTGGCGCAGCGTCCCCAGCTTCGAGAGCGTATCGGAGTAATCCGAAGCGCGGTCCAGATCGGTCTTGGTCAGGATCTCGTTGAGCTGGTTCTGCGCATCCTCGAAAGCCTTGCGCGATTTCGTCACCTCGATCAGCGGCGCGACCTGTTTGTCATACATCCGCTCGACAAGATCCCGCTCGGCCTTGGCCTGCTTGATGACCGCTTTCGCACCCGAAACGCGGGCATGGTAATCCTCGAGCCGAGCCTCCAGCAGCCCCGATTCAGACGCAATCATATCCGGCACTAACTTGATCTGCTCCTTGGTCGGATTGAAGACGAGCGTGTCGTTCATCTCCGCTTCCAACCGCAATTGCCGCACCTCGAGCGCCGCGATCTGGTCGCGCAGATCATCGGTCTGGGTCTGGTATTGCGTGGCAAAAAGCTTGGCCAGAACCTGCCCTGCATCGACATGATCGCCCTCGGCCACATCCAGTTCGGCAAGGATACCGCCCTCGAGGTTCTGGATGATCTGCGGACGCGAAGAGGAGACGATCTCACCTGGACCGCGCACGATCTGATCGACCCAGGCCATCGAGGCCCAGACCAGAAACACCGCAAGCGCGATACCGACCAGCCAGACCGTCAGACTCATCCGCTTGGTGCGGGTGACAATCACGCTGGGATCGATCGTGGCCATTTATCAGCTTCCGGTTTTTGCTTTGGTGAGATGGGCAAGAACGGCGTCACGCGGGCCGTCCACTGCCAGTTTCCCATTCTGCAGGATAAGGGTGCGCGAGGTCAAAGTCAGGATCGGGACGCGGTGCGTCGCGATAATCGCAGTGCGACCTTCCAGCCACGTCTGCAACCGGCTGACCAGCGTGTTTTCAAGCGTCGTATCCAGTGCGGAGGTCGGCTCGTCGAGGATCACGACCGATGGATCCTGCAGCCAGAGCCGCGCCCAGCCGATCGACTGGCGTTGGCCGACCGACAGCCCCTCCCCGCCATCGCGCAACAGCAGATCCAGCCCCTTGGGATGGCTGCGCACGAACGGGCCGAGCCCTGCGAAGTCGAGCGCCTCGTAGAGGCGACTGTCATCGCGTTCGAGTTGGGTCAGGTTCAGGTTCTCGCGCAGCGTGCCCGCAAACAGCCGCACATCCTGACTGAGATAGCCCAGCGAGCGGCGCAGATCGCGCGGATGTAGCTGGCTGATCTCGATGCCATCCAGCAGAATGCGGCCCGATTGCGGATCATACAGCCCCGCCATCAGCTTCAGAAGCGTGGATTTACCCGATCCGTTGGTCCCCAGGACGGCAATTTTCTGGCCCGGCGGGATCTTCAGGTTGGGGATATCCAGAGTCAGCGAACTGTCCTGATCATACTGGAAGTTCACATGGCGCATCTCGTATTCGCCGCGCACCTGCGAGGTCCGCAGATAGGACCGGTCATCGGCCTGCGCCTGATCGGATTCGATGATCGCATCCAGTCCGTTCAACGCATGTTTCACGTTCGACCAACGCGACAGCGTGCCCGCAAGCTGCGTCAGCGGCGAGAGCGTGCGCGAGGTCAAAATGCCGATGGCAATGATCGAGCCCACAGTAAATTCGCCCGCAAAGACCTTATAGGCCCCGATTACCACGGCGGCGATATAGGTGCCCTGCTGGACCATCTGGGCCCAATAGGTCAGGGCTGCGGCCAGTTTGCGCTGCTCGGAGGATTTGACCGCCGACAGGGTGATCAGCTCCTCCCATACACGCTTGAACCGGTCCGCCCCGCGCGAGGTGGCCACGGTCTCGTGCTCGTAGATCGCCTCGTGCAAGAGGCGCGAGGCCCGCACCGAGGCGCCTTGGGTCGCCTCGGTCAGCCGGATCATCCTGCGCTGGAAAAAGAACCCCGGCAGCACCATGAGCACGGCCCCTGCAAGAAGCACCCAGAAGAGCGAGCCCCCGATGGAGGCCACAAGGAACAGGAACACAAAGATGAAGGGCACATCGGCGAGTGTTCCGATTGTGGAGGCGGTAAAGAACTCGCGCACCGAGGAGAATTCGCGCATCGCCGAGAACAGCTGGCTGGGCGATCGTTTACCCGGCGCGACCTTCATCCCCAGCAGG
This sequence comes from Thioclava kandeliae, assembly GCF_040297545.1. NCBI lineage: Bacteria > Pseudomonadati > Pseudomonadota > Alphaproteobacteria > Rhodobacterales > Paracoccaceae > Thioclava > Thioclava kandeliae. The sequence continues at coordinate 205,760 of NZ_JAYWLC010000006.1, read as the reverse complement.
CGCTCCATCAGAAGCTGCTGGACCGAAAGCTCGATCTTGCGTCCCGCCATATCCATCAGCCCTGAGCGCGCCACCTTGAGCGCCATCTCAAGGCCCAAGGCCAGAAATGCCCCGATCGCCAGCACCCAGAGGGTCGCCGTGGACTGGTGCGGGATCACGCGGTCATAGACCTGCAGGCTGAAGAGCGCCACAGCCACCGCGAGCAGGTTGGCAAAGAGCGATCCCACGGCCACCTCGATAAAGGCGCGGCGCTGTTTGTGGAAAGCGCCCCAGAACCAGTGTTCACGCTCGGGAGTAACCTTGTGGCGCTCCTCGAGCTGTTTCAGCGAGGTCCGCGCGCGGATCACCGTCCCCGAGAAGAAGCTGAGGAAATCGCTGACCGGCACCTCGGCGCGCTGATCCTTGCAGGTCTTGTCATAGACGAAGAGGGTCTGTCCCTCCTGTCCGATCACCAGCACCATCTGGCCATTGGTCATCTGTGCCAGTGCAGGCCATTGATCGGGGGTGATCGAGGGGATCTTCTCGACCGAGGACACGAGCCCCGCCACGCGCAGAACGGCAGCGATATGCTCGGGCTTGATCTCGGCGGCCTCCTTGGCATCGCCGGTCAGCGCCGCCGTCGCCTCGCCCACCGCGCGCAACATCTGTTCGAGGATATCGAGAGCCGGAATGTCGGCCCCCAGAAGCCCCGCATAGATGGCCGCCAGTTCGGCGCGCGCCCGCGCCCGACCGGTCGCGGATTGCGCAGGGGCGGCTTGGGCCGTCTCGGCCTCGCTCCGCGTCGCGCGCACCTCTCCCTTCGCCCCATTCACATGGGACGCGTTGATATCAAAGGGGATGATGCGCTCTGCCAAATCTCTTTACCTTGTTAGATGACGCTCCCGTCGACGAGAAGTCCGTGTCGGCGGGCGATTTCCAGCCTTATCAACGCTATATCGTATTTCTGTCCAGCAAGGTCTTGCCGCATCTGGGCATAATTTTCAAACTGATTAACAAGCTCCATCAGGGTGCGGCCCCCAAGACGGTATTGTTCGGTATAAAGCGAGAGGCTCTTTTCCATCTCGGCCACCACGCCTGCATCGCGGCTCTGCTTGGCTTCGGCCATATCGAGCTTGGATTTCAGCGTCACATAGTCCTGGAAGGCTTCCTGACGGGTCTGGTCGACCTGCTGCTGCGCCGCCTGACGTGCGGCATCATAGGCCTTCAGCTGGTCGCCGGTGCCAAAACCGAAGCCTGCGCTCGTGCCGAGATCGACCCCGACATCGGGCTTGCCGGTACCGACAGAGGCGCTGGCCGAGAGGCCCGGCAGCAGACCGGCGCGATTAATCTTGGCCTGGGCCACGGTCAGGTTGCGGGTCCCCTGTGCGGTCTTGATGGCGAGCGCCTCGGGCAATGGCTCAGGAACCTTCAGCGGCTCGATCCCCTGTCCGCGCACCGACACGCCGCCTGTGAGGCTGTCGAGCTGCGCGGTCTCCGAGCGCACGGTATCGCGCAGGGTCGCCTCGGTCGCTTCCATATCGATCAGCTTCTGCGCCAGAACTCGGCGTTCGGACATGTCCGACAGACCGCCCTCCACGCGTTGACGCATGATGTCATCATATTCGGCCAGTTTGTTGGCGGCCTGCGTTGCAGCCACGCCCTCGGCTTCGGCCTGACGGGCCTTGATGTAATGCGACAGCGCCGTATAGACCTTGTCGTTGTAATCGGCCGAAAGGTTCACAGCAGCCAGCTCGACATCGGCTGCGGCATATTCGCGCTCGGCCCGCTTGGCGCCATTGTCGAACAGGACCTGATCTAGAACGATGGAGGTCGCCAGATCACCCAGCGAGGTCAGGCTGACCCCGGGTTTCAGCGACGGCAGCCAGTTCTTGGATTTGGCCTTGGCGGTCAGCTGCTTCACCAGAAGCTCGGACTGGGCCGCACTTTTCTGATAGGCTAGGACAGCCTTGGCGACCTGATCATAGGCCCCGCCCTGCGGCAGGATCGACCGCCGCGCCGCCAGATCGCCGATGATGGCGGAGCTTTGCGCCGTGGTGCCCGGCTGGGTTTCGGCAAAGCCGTTACCCGCGGGCGCATAGGCGGCCCGACCGGAGGGAAACGGCGTCCCCCCGCCCAGACAACCGGAAAGCGAGGTCATCACGACACTCAGAAGTGCCGCCCGGACGAGGACTGTCCGGGAATTGCACATTTTATCCATTGGCCAATGCCTTAGATGACGGTGGTTGAAATACTATCGTCGACATAGAGCTTGGCGTCTCCGTCATCGAGCGTATAGAGCGTATAGCCGTCCATATCCTGTGCGTCATCGGTCGCAACAGTCATACCGGACACATTCACGCTATCATCGCTATCCCCTTCGATCACCAGCGTATTCTCATGACCGGTCATGGCCATGATCTGGTCTGCCGAGATGGTCAGGTTCACATCCGCAAGGTCGAGATCGATCTTGGAGAAGTCGAACTGGTCCAGCCCGTCACGATCGAGGTTCAACGTGATTTCCGACTCGCTCGTTACTGTGAGGGTCGAGCTTTCATTGCCTGCCGCATCGACATCGGTCACCGCGAAATAGGTGCTCATCGCTTGCGAGTCGAAGGAGTAGATATCCTCGCCCGAACCGTCATCCGTAGCGGTCGCGGAGTTATCCAGCTCGGTCACAGTGCCATCGCTGTTGATACCGGACACGGTATAGCTGTCGGCTTCGCCGTCACTATCGGTATAGATCGCGCGGACCTTGCCCGATTGGATGGTGGCCCAGGTCACATCGGGCGAGTCCGGCGCTTCAAGATCATAGATAAAGCTGCCATTGGCCGCGCTGGCATTGGTGCCGTCAAGCACGTTGCCATGCACATCCGTCGCGCTGATCGAATAGGTCGCCGTGCCGGTGCCCTCGGGCAGATCATCCACGTCGAAGGCAGCAGACCATGTGCCATCCTCGCCCACCACGATCGTCTGGGTCGCGCCCGTCTGGTCGATGGTCACGGTGATGGTCGATCCTGCTTCCACCGTGCCGGAGATCGCGAAGCCTTCAGTCGCCTCCGCGCCGTTCACCGTATTGTCGGCGGTCACGGATGCGACCGAGAAATTCTCGACAACCGTGTCGAACACAACATCCAGTGTGGTCGAGCCGCTATTGCCATAGGCATCCACGGCAGTGACGGTCAGGGTTTCGGTGGCATCACCGCTATCGGGCAGATCCGCCGCATCGATGGTTGCGGTCCAGGTGCCGGCTTCGGCATCGACCGTTGCAATCACCGTGGTCCCGTCCGCCAGCGCAACCGTCACCGATTGCGCCCCGACTTCGACCGTGCCGGTCAGCAGCAAACCGCCCGAAGCTTCGCTCGCATTGACAACCCCATCCGCAAGCACGCTGTCCGGCGTGCCGGTTGCCACTGTCAGCGTATCAAGCACCGTATCGACCTTAATGGTCTGGCTGGTGGTCGCGGTATTGCCATAGCTGTCGGTTGCCGTTGCAGAAATCTCGGCCATATCGGTATCGGCAGGCACTTCGCTGGCGGCGAAATTCGCGCTCCATGTGCCATCTTCGCCCGCCACGACCGTGCGGGTGCCGGAGCCGAAGCTGATCGTCACGGTCGACAGCGCTTCCGCCGTCCCCGTCAGGATCACGCCCGTGGTTTCCGAGCCGCTGATCACATTATCGGCCATTTGCGTGCTATTGATTCCAACCGAGATCGAGCTGTCGACCGTCACGGCCTTGGTATCGGTGGCCACGTTGCCCGCGAAATCGGTTGCCGTAACGGTCGCCGTATAGGTGCCATCCGCAAGCGCGCTATCGGTGACAGTCGCCGTCCAGCTGCCATCTTCGGCCACAACCGCGTCATAGCTCTTGCCATTCAGCGTGACGGTGACCGAGGCCGCATCGGTATCGGTCGTGCCGCTTAGCGTGAAGCCCGCAGAGGCTTCGGCAGCATTCACGATATTGTCCGAGGTGACGCTGGCCGAAGAGAAGGCCACATCCATATCGGTATCGACGCTCACCGTATCGGTGATTGTCGAGACGTTGCCCGCCGCATCCGTCGCCGTGATGCTGACCGTGTAATCGCCCGTCACAAGGCTCGCGTCGTCGATGACCGCGCTCCAGCTGCCATCCTCGGCGATGACCGCCTCATAGCTCGCACCATTCAGCGTGACGCTCACCGAGGTGGCGTCCGTATCGGTCGTCCCGCTTAACGTGAAGCCCGAGGATACTTCCGCCTCGTTCACGATGTTATCCGAGGTGACGGCATCGGCGTCGTCGGTGGTGTCCTCGTCGTCCGGCTCTTCATTGCCGTCATCCGTGGTGTCATCATCGTCTTCGTCGGTGGTGTCCTCGTCGTCCGGCTCGTCATCGCCGTCATCCGTGGTGTCGTCATCGTCTTCGTCGGTGGTGTCCTCGTCATCCGGCTCTTCATTGCCGTCATCCGTGGTGTCATCATCGTCTTCGTCGGTGGTGTCCTCGTCATCCGGCTCGTCATTGCCGTCATCCGTGGTGCCATCATCGTCTTCATCGGTGGTGTCATCGTCATCACCGCTTCCGCCGCCAAGAGCCGCAGCGCCAGCCAAGGCTGCACCGCCCGCGAGCAACGGTCCGACCCCCATCAGGGGCGCGAATCCGGCCATACCGGCCGTATCTTCCTCTACAGGTGCCAGAATGTCATCGCCATCAAGGAAGGCGAGTTCGTCATTCGGGCTCCATTTGCCGATAATTTCCGGCTCGGAATAATTGGCAAACAGGACACCTTCGCCACTGTCTTCCAGATTGACCTGCGTAATCTCGCCATCGGCGGAGATATAAAGCTTGTTGGAGGGCACATCGAAATAGCCCGTCAGCTCGACGACACGCCCATCGGTCAAGACAACATGCAGGTCGCTGCCCGCGCGTTCGTATTTGAGAATGTTGGTTTTGCGCAGGTTGAGCGAGATCGCGTCGCCATCGCCCACCTGAATGAAATCACCGGCGCCGTCGCCGGCCACCGTACCACGAGAAACGCCGCCCGCAATATCACGGACAGCAAAGTCGACTGACTTCGCCATGATGTCTGCTCCGCCTCAAAGGATATGCGGCTCTTTTGACCGCTATTATTCTTGCTCGAGGTCATCGGTAGCGGAATTTTGCTGATACGCCTAGCTAAAAGTTTCTTAACGTCAATTAATAGCCATACTTATGACACAGGCGACACGCATGTGACAAAAATACGCCAAAATTCAGAGCCGGAATTTTAGGCTTTAAACGTGCCAAAAAATCGCTCCAGAAATACCTTATCCGCTTTGGATGAAATAATTTCTATCGTATTACCAATAGGTTGCCAGACAGCCTGATGTCCGGCCTCGCTCGGCTGCCCATAGCAAATCGTTGGTCTGGCGGTGTGAATATGGCAGATTTTCTCAGCCCACATATCATAATCAGGCATATAGACGAACCGCCGATAGGTGCCGATACGGCGGATCTCCGCGATGCCCCATCCGGTCTCCTCGCGGACCTCGCGATGCAGTGCGGCGATCGCGCTTTCGCCCGGATCTATGCCCCCGCCGGGCAACTGGAATTCCGGCACCGGAGCAGCCTGATGGGTCAGCAGGACCTGATCACCACGACATAGAAGCGCATAGGCTCCCGGTCGCATCCGGTATTTCTGCCCGCGGCGCGCCGCCTCCCCCAAACGTGGAATCATCTCTGGAATCCTTCTCCATATCCCGACAAAATAGCGCCAAACCCCTGCCCCCCTTGGGATCACGGGTTGTCGCGCCCATATGGGCAGGGTAATCCCGCCGCCAAGCCAAAGGCAAACCCCTCGAGGATCTATATGAGTACGCTATCCCAAATCGCCTGGGACGATACAGTTCTGCCATTCCAGCTCGACCGTTCCGACATCCGTGGACGTGTTGCACGGCTGGACGGGGTTCTGGAGAACGTCCTGATGCAGCATGACTACCCTGCCGTCGTCGAGGCGCTCGTGGCAGAGGTCGCCCTGCTGACCGCAATGATCGGCCAGACCATCAAGCTGCGCTGGAAACTGTCGCTGCAGGTGCGTGGTGACGGCCCGATCCGCATTATCGCGACCGATTACTACGCGCCTACCGCCGATGGCGAGCCTGCCCGTATCCGCGCGTGGGCCAGCTTCGACAAGGAGCGCCTCGATGAGGCCGCTTCCGGTTTTGAGCAGATCGGCAAGGGCTATTTTGCGGTTCTGATGGATCAGGGCGAAGGCACGACCCCCTATCAGGGCATCACGCCTCTGGCTGGTGGCTCGCTGACCGCCTGCGCGCAGGCCTATTTCGCGCAATCCGAACAGCTGCCGACCCGCTTCCAGCTGGCCTTCGGCCGCGCCACCCTGCCCGGCCAGTCCGAAGCATGGCGCGCCGGTGGTGTGATGCTGCAGCATATGCCGCCCGCCTCGCCCCTGCGCGCGCCCGAAGAGGGCGGCACCGAGAGCGAGGGCCTGCTGACCGCCGAGGACATCCTTGACGGCGAGGAAGGCGAGAACTGGAACCGCGCGAATATACTTCTGGACACGGTCGACGAGATCGAGCTGATCGGGCCGCGCATCCATGCGACCGATCTTCTGGTGCGATTGTTTCACGAGGAACAACCGCGCGTCTTCGATCCGCAGCGCGTGGAATTTGGCTGCACCTGCTCGGCCGACAAGGTCCGCAACAGCCTGTCGATCTACTCGGCCCGCGATATCGGCACGATGACCACCGAAGCCGGCATTGTCACCGCCGATTGCCAGTTCTGCGGTGCGCATTACGAGTTCGACCCGAAATCGCTCGGCTTCGAGGCCACGATCAACCCCGATGGATCGCCCGTCGAGGCCAAGGATGAGTGACCTCTCGTCCCGGTTACAGGCCGCCTTGGCCCGACCGGGGCGGCCCTCTTCGGATTATGATCTGAACGAGGCGATGACTTTGCCTGCGGGGCGCGTCCTGCGCCCTGCGGCCGTGCTGGTGGCTTTCGAGGACACGGCTCGGGGACCGCAGCTTTATCTGACCAAGCGCTCCTCGCATCTCAAGCACCATCCCGGCCAGATCGCCTTTCCGGGCGGCAAGGTCGATGCCGGTGATGCCGATGTCGTGGCGACCGCTCTGCGCGAGGCGCGCGAGGAAATCGGCCTGCCCTCCGAGAATGTCGAGATTCTGGGCCAGCTCGACCCGCATGAGACGGTGACCAGCTTCTCGATGGTGCCGGTTCTGGCCCGCGTCACCACACCCTTCATCCCGAACCCCGAGCCGGGCGAGGTAGAGGAGGTCTTTACCGTGCCGTTCGCGCATATCACCCCCGCCAATTTCCGTATCGAGGGCCGGCGCTGGCGCGGCACATGGCGCAGTTATTATGCCGCGCCTTATGGACCCTATTATATATGGGGCGCGACGGGGCGGATCCTGCGGTCTCTGGCAGACAGGCTGGCGCAGGTATGAGGCTGAGCGATGATTGGCTGAAGGCCCCCGCCACACGGGCCGTCATGCGCATGCTGGAAGAGGCTGGGCATCAGGCGCTGTTCGTCGGGGGATGTGTGCGCAACGCGGCCCTCGGTGCGGAGGTCAGTGATCTCGATATCGCCACCGACGCTCCGCCCGAACGGGTCATTCAACTGGCCGAACAAGCGGGGCTGAAGCCCATTCCCACAGGGATCGATCATGGCACGGTGACGGTGATCTCGGATCACATCCCGCACGAGATCACCACCTTCCGCCGCGACGAGGAAACCGATGGGCGCCATGCCGTCGTGGCCTTCTCGGACGATATTGCCGAAGATGCCGCGCGGCGCGATTTCACCATGAACGCACTTTATGCCCGTTCGGATGGCGAGATCCTCGATCCTCTGGGCAGCGGTCTGGCGGATCTGCAGGCCCGTCATCTGCGGTTTGTGGGCGTCCCCGAGGACCGTATCCGCGAGGATTACCTGCGCATTCTGCGGTTTTTCCGCTTCACCGCGTGGTATGGCGCGCCCGAGAACGGCCCCGATGCCGAGGGTCTGGCCGCCTGCGCCACCTTGGCCGAGGGTATCGACGGGCTGGCCCGCGAACGGATCGGGGCGGAGATGCGCAAACTACTGGCAGCCCCCGACCCTGCGCCTGTTCTTGCAACAATGGCCCGGAGCGGCATCCTGACCCGCATCCTGCCCGAGGCGGATCCCAAGGCCCTTCCGATCCTGATCCATCTCGAGGACGGCCTTCCCCCCGATCCGCTACGGCGGTTGGCCTGCCTCACCCCGGGCCCTGCAACCGCATCTTTACGACTGTCCCGCGCCGAGGCCAAACGGCTGGCGCGCTTGCGCGAGGCCGCTCAGGAGATCGGCTCGGCCACCGAGATGGGCTACCGGCTCGGCGCCGGCGACGGGCGTGACGCATGGCTCATCCGCTCGGCTCTGCTGGAAATGCCGGTTGCACCGGACTGGGCCGCGCAAATCACCCATGGGGCCGCACAGGTCTTTCCCGTCAGCGCCAAAGACCTGCTGCCGCAGGTGCAGGGCAAGGCGCTGGGAGAAAAACTGGCCGAGCTCGAAACCCGCTGGATCGGCAGCGGGTTCACACTTGATCGTGCGCAACTGCTGGACTGATCGCACGCGCAGCCTCTTGCCATATGGGATGCGCAGTCTAGCCTAGCGCCAAAGGAGCCTGCTTATGATAAACCCCTTCCGCCATGCCAGTTCCGCGCCCCCCACCCGTCTAGGCCGCTTTCTCGTCTGGTGCCTGCGTGGTGCATGGGGCGTGATTACGCTCTCGGCGGTGCTTTCGGCTGCGGCAGGCGCGATGGAGGTTGTCTCCGCATGGCTTCTGGGCCGCGTGATCGACAGCCTGATCTCTACGACGGCTGGCAGTCTCTGGTCCGATCACGCGGTCATCCTAGGCGGCTTCGTGCTGTTCTATCTGGTGATCCGGCCGCTGGTCTTCGGCCTGTCCTCTGCGGCCAACCACCTGCTGTTACAACCTAATATCTTCCCTCAGGTGCTCTCGCGCCTGCATCGCCATACGATGGGCCAGTCCGTTACCTTCTTCGATAACGACTTCGCGGGCCGCATCGCGCAAAAGCAGATGCAAACGGCGCGCGCGGTCACGGATGTCGCGCAGGGCAGTATCGAGACTGGCATGTTCGCGCTCTCCTCTATCCTGGGCTCGGCTGCAATGTTGGCCGCAATCGACGGCTGGTCAGCGCTGGCGCTGCTGTTATGGATGATCGCGATGGTTCTGGTAATCCGCGCCTTCCTGCCCCGTGTGCGCGTGCGCTCGAAAGATCGCGCCTCGGCCCGCGCGATGGTTTCGGGTCAGGTGGTAGATACGATCACCAATATCAAGACCGTCAAACTGTTCGCCAATACCCAGCATGAGGACCGCGAAGCCCTGGAGGCGATGGAGAGCTTCCGCATGCGGGCCATTTCCTTCGGGCGCGTCTCGACCAGCTACCGCACCGCCCAGATGGCCCTATCGGGGCTCCTGCCGGTCATTCTGGTGGGGGGCACGGTGCTGTTATGGCGGCAGGGCGGGGCAAGTGCGGGGGATGTCGCTGCGGCCGGTGCCATCGCCATGCGTATCGCGCAGATGTCGGGCTGGGTCTCGATGTCGCTCATGCAGATCTATGGCTCGATCGGCGAGGCCGAGGACGGGATGAACACGCTCGCCGCCACCCATGGGCTGACCGACAGCCCTGACGCTGCGGATATCGAGCGTGCACAAGGGGCGCTCCGCTTCGATCATGTCAGCTTCACCTATGGTCGTGGCGAGGGCGGGCTGCAGGATGTCTATCTCGATATTCCCAAAGGCCAGCGCGTCGGCATCGTAGGGGCGTCGGGCGCGGGAAAATCCACGCTCGTGGCCCTCCTTCTGCGGCTATATGACACCGAAAAAGGGGCTGTCCGGCTGGATGATACCGATATCCGCACCCTCACCCAGGAGAGCCTGCGCCGCCAGATCGCGATGGTCACGCAGGAGACGGCCATGTTCAACCGCTCCGCGCGGGAGAACATTCTCTATGGCCGCCCTGATGCCAGCGAGGACGAGATTATCGCAGCCGCAAAAGCGGCAGAAGCCCATGAGTTCATCCTCGATCTCGAGGACCACAAGGGCAATCGCGGCTATGACGCGATGCTGGGCGAGCGCGGCGTGAAACTGTCGGGCGGACAGCGCCAGCGGATTGCCCTCGCACGCGCCTTCCTCAAGAACGCACCCATTCTGGTGCTGGACGAGGCCACATCCGCACTCGATTCCGAGGTGGAGGCACAAGTGCAGGAAGCCCTGACCAATGTCATGTCAGACAAGACCGTGCTGGCCATCGCCCACCGCCTGTCAACCATCGCCGAGATGGACCGGATCGTGGTCATGGATAAAGGCCGGATCGCCGAGGATGGCACCCATGACGAACTTCTTGGCCGGAACGGGCTCTATGCGCGATACTGGAACCGCCAGTCGGGAGGCTTCATCGGCGCAGAGGACGCGCTCGATGCGGCGCAATAGGCTTTGCGTTACGGCCAAGGGCTGCTAAAGCCCCCTCAGCCAAAGCCAGCCGGATAGCCATCATGACCGATCAGACCCATATCATCGACCGCCTCTCCATTCAGGCGGATGGCGTTATCCGCACCGAGGATGGCACGATCTACGCGCCCCTCACGCTGCCCGGCGAGGAGATTACCGGCGAGGTCGCTGCTGGCCGGATCGCACAACCGAAGATCGTCACGCCCTCGGCCAGCCGGGTCCGGCCTCCCTGTCCGCATTACCGCAGCTGCGGGGGCTGCAGCCTGCAACACGGCGCGGACGAGTTCGTCGCCAACTGGAAGGCCAGCGTGGTCGAGACCGCCCTCAACGCTCGCGATATCCAGGCCAAGGTGACCGAGGTCATGACCTCGCCCGCAAACTCGCGCCGCCGCGCCACGCTGTCGGGGCGGCGCACCAAGAAAGGCGCGCAGGTAGGCTTCCACGGGCGCGCCTCCGGCACGATCACCGAGATCTCCGGCTGCACGCTTCTGCGCCCCGAACTTCTGGCCCATCTCCCTACCGCCGAGGCCCTGACCATGGCGGGCGCCAGCCGCAAAGGCGAGCTGTCGATGACCCTCACCCTCTCGGAAGCAGGCGTCGAGATTGCCTGCTCGGGCGGCAAAGAGATCTCTGCCGACCTATTCACCACGCTCTCCGAGATCGCCCATAAGAACGGTTTGGCGCGGATTTCGTGGAATGGCGAGATGATCGCCGCGATCCGCCCCGCATGGCAGGCCATGGGCCGCGCGCAGGTCGCCCCGCCCCCCGGCGCCTTCCTGCAAGCCACGAAGGAGGGCGAGGCCGCTCTGACCGAATTTGTGCTCGAAAATCTCGGCAAGGCGGCGAAAGTGGTCGATCTCTTCTCGGGATCGGGCACCTTTACGCTGCCGCTGGCGAGCCATGCCGATGTGCATGCGGTCGAAGCCGAAGCGCCCATGCTCGAGGCGCTCGATCAGGGCTGGCGCAAGGCCCAAGGACTTCACCGCGTGACCCATGAGGTCCGCGATCTTTTCCGTCGTCCGCTTCTTCCCGACGAGCTGGACCGTTTTGACGTAATCGTGATCGACCCGCCACGGGCCGGTGCGGAGTCCCAGATTGCCGAAATTTGCAGCTCGAAGGCCAAGCGCATCGTGCATGTTTCCTGCAGCCCCATTACTTTCTCCCGTGATGCCAAGACCTTGCTGGAAGCAGGTTTCGTTATGGAAAAGCTAATTGCCGTCGATCAGTTCCGTTGGTCAGCCCATATCGAAATCGCAGCGCTGTTTACTCGTTGTTAACCACGAATAAAGCAGACTCGATTTAAAGGCAGATAAAGGCTACAAGGCCTATCGAGCAGACCTACCAAACAGGCAAAAAACAAATGCAACGCAGAATGCTACTGACGGGCCTCAGCGCGCTGGCCCTTCTTTCCGCTTGTGGCGGGGATAGCACGAAATTCAAGAATTATAACGGGGCTCCCGTTACGCAGATCCAGGTCTTCAAGAAAGACCGCAAGATGTATCTGTTCTCGGGCGATCAGGTGGTGAAGACCTATGATATAGCTCTGGGCGGCCAGCCGGTCGGCCCCAAGCAGTTCGAAGGCGATGGCAGGACGCCGGAAGGCGTCTACTATATCGACGGGCGCAATCCGAATTCGGCCTATCACCTGTCGATCCGCGTGTCCTATCCGAACCCGCAGCAGGTCGCTTTTGCCGAGAGCAAAGGCCGGAACCCGGGCGGGGATATCTTCATCCATGGCGAGAATAACGCGGATAAGCGCGGCAAGAAGGACTGGACCGCTGGTTGTATCGCGGTGACCGACGCACAGATCGAAGAGATCTATTCCATGGTGCTCAACGGCACCCCGATTTTCATCTATCCCTGAGTGCCAGACAGGCACCGGATGGATATGAAAAAGGCCCCTTCGCGGGGCCTTTTCTTATGGCTTCTTATGGCAGGTCAGCGACCCGTCAGCATGGTCCACCAGATCTTGCCCGAAGGTTCCTGATACCATGCAAAGCCCATCTGCGTCGCCGCCGGGTTGAGGATCACGTCGCGCGTTTCCGGATCGGACATCCATGCCGAAAGCGTCTCGGTCTCGGTTTCGTAGGTCTCCGAGATATTCTCGCCCACGACCTCGCCATAGAACCCCGCACGTTTGGCGCGATCGAGCGGCGAGGAGCCATCCGAGCCCCAATGCCACGGACGGTTCTGTTTCGCCATATCCTTGCTATGCACGGTCGCGGCAATCGCCAACTGGGTGTTGAGCTGCATCGGGCCGGTGCCACGCGCGGCGCGCAGGCTGTTCACCGCTTCCAGCGCGCGGGTCGGGATGACCTCCGCATCGCTTTTGGTGATCCGGTAGACCTGCGGCATCGGCTTGCCATCAGGTGCCAGCTGGACGTCGTTTGATGTGGTCGCGCAGGCCCCGAGTGCCATGAGCAGCGCAAAGAGAGGGAGTGCTTTCATACCATCCACCGTCGAATTCGTTGATCGCCAGCGATACACGCAGGCATACGGGCCTTCAAACCCACAGTTCCGTGATAATACCGAATGATCCGCCCCTGCGGCAAGAACGCCATGATCGCGGCTCAGATACGGTTGATCCAGCCTTGCAGGTTCTCCTCGATCACCTCGCTCAACAGCGCGATATGGGCATCGTCATCGTTGAGACAGGGAATATAGGTGAAGCTCTCGCCTCCCGCATGCTCGAAGGCCTCGCAGATCTCGCCCTTGATCTCCTCGAGCGTCTCGATGCAATCGGCCGAGAAGGCGGGCGAGATGACGGCGATGCGTTTCTTGCCCTCTTTCGCCAGCTCGGCCACATGTTCGACCGTATAGGGCTTGAGCCATTCCTCGCGACCGAAGACCGACTGGAAAGTGGTATGGACGCGGTCTTTCTCCCAGCCCAGACGCTCGCGCAGAAGGCGCGTCGTCTTCTGGCACTGGCAATGGTAGGGGTCGCCTTCCATCAGATAGCGTTTGGGCATCCCGTGATAGGAGCAGACCAGAACATCGGGTTGCGCGCCGTCGGGATAGGCCTTGAGGACCGATTGCGCCAGGGCCTCGATATAGTTCGGACGGTCGAAATATTCGGGGGCGACACGAGCGGCGGGCTGGCGTTTCTGTTTCATCAGCGCCTTGAAGAACGCGTCATTGGCCGTGGCCGAGGTCGCGCCTGCGTAATGCGGATAGAGCGGGAAGAACAGGATCTTCTCGCAGCCGTTCTTCACCATCCGGTCCACCACGGATTGTGTCGAAGGATTGCCATAACGCATGCAGAAATCGATCTCGACCGCCTCGCCGAACAGGGCCGCCATAGACTGTTTCAGCTTGGCCACCTGCTGTTTGGTAATGGTCATCAACGGGCTTTCATCAGCCTCGTTATTCCAGATGGTCTTGTAATTGGCACCCGAGGTAAAGGGACGTTTGGACAGGATAATCAGCTGCAGAAGCGGTTGCCATTTCCAGTTCGGGATATCGATCACGCGCTTGTCGGACAGGAACTCCCCCAGATAGCGCCGCATCGACCAGTAATCCGTTCCATCCGGCGTACCGAGATTGGCCACCAGAACCCCGATCTTGGCCTGAGGAGGCACCTTCGGGTGGTCTGCAGGCGCATGTGCGAGGCGGGAATTGGCGGGCATTGTCATCGAAAGATCCTGTCGCGTTTTCGGAACCAACCCGCAGATAACGCGTTCCGTGGAAGTGTCAAAGCGCAAATTGGCACAACCGCGTTCCGGCTCCGGCAGAACGCGCCACCCGTTTCTTTGACACATAAAGCATTCTGGACTTACTCTCAGGTATGGATATGACCGAACCACGCACCGAGGTGCCCCCGCTCGATTGCAGGACCAAAGCCCTGTTTCTGGATTTCGACGGGACATTGGTCGATATTGCGCCAACCCCCGATGCCGTGATCATTCCCGCGGATCTCGGGTCGCTCCTGGCGCGGCTGAACACCGCACTCGGCGGGGCGCTGGCCATTGTCTCGGGCCGTTCCCTGAACGAGCTGGAAAGCTTCCTGCGCGGCTTTGACGGGATCATGGTCGGCTCGCATGGCTCCGAGGCGCGCGGGATGACGCCACCTCTGGACAGACTGCCCGAAGGTCTGGAAAGCGCGCAGACCGAAATGCGCGACTATGCCACCTCGCGCGGGCTCCTTTACGAGCATAAATCCATGGGTGGGGCGATCCATTTCCGCGCTCTTCCCGATGCTGGCCCCGAGGTCGAGGCTTTCATCGAACGCCTTGCCATCACCAATCCGCGTTTCGAGGTGCAGCCCGCCAAGATGGCGTTCGAGCTGCGTCCGGCCGGATTTTCCAAGGATGGCGCCTTGCAGATCCTGTCCGACCAGCCCGATTTCAGGAACCGCTCGCCGATCTATATCGGTGATGACACAACCGACGAGCCCGCACTGGCCTGGGCGGAAACGCATGGCGGTTTCGGCATCAAGGTGGGCGATGGCAAGACCCGCGCAAGTCAGCATCTGCCAGACCCAGCCGCTGTTCTGGACTGGCTGAGGGCGGGGCTGGAGCATTAAGATGGGACGTCTGATCTGTATCTCGAACCGCATTCCTTCGGGGCCGAACCCCTCGGGCGGGTTGGTCGTGGCCCTGCATGACACGATCAAGGAAACAGGAGGCATCTGGATCGGCACCTCGGGCGAGATCGTGGAAAATCCCGAGAACCGCCTGCGCGAGATCAATGACGGTCCTTTCCGGCGCATGGCCTTCGATCTTAGCGAGGCCGAACAGCAGAATTACTATTTCGGCTTTTCCAATCAGGTGCTGTGGCCGCTCTTCCACGGGCGCACCGATCTTCTTGAAATCCACGCCGAATATCTGGATGGCTACAAGGAGGTGAACCGCCGCTTCGCCAAGATGCTGATGGAAGTGATCAGGCCCGATGACCGGATCTGGGTGCATGATTACCACCTGATCCCTTTGGCGCTCTATCTGCGCCAGCTGGGTGCCACGAACCGGATGGGATTTTTCCTACATACCCCCTTCCCCAATCCGATCACGCTCGAAGCGCTGCCCAATGCCGGCGATGTCTGCGAGTGGCTGGCCAATTACGAGGTTGTCGGCATGCAATCCGAACGCGATGCCCGCGCCGCGATTGCCTGCCTTACCGAGGTGGCCGAAGGAAGGGAAATGGCGGGTGGTTTCGTGCAGCTGGGCGCGCGGCAATGCCGGATCGCCGCCTTCCCGATCGCCATCGATGCGCAGGAATTCCGGTCTCTGGCCGAGGCACAGGTCGACCGTCTTCCATCTGGCGTCATCAAGCCCGAGCGGCAACTGATCATCGGGGTGGACCGTCTGGATTATACCAAAGGCGTGCCGCAGAGGTTCAAGGCGTTTGGCGAATTTCTGGCGCGCCATGACAACTGGCACCGCCACGTCTCCTATATCCAGATCAGTCCGCCCACCCGCGAAGGGGTTGAAGCCTATGACAATATCCGCGAGGAGACCGAACATCTTTCGGGCTGGGTGAACGGGCAATATGCCGATATCCAATGGGCGCCCATCCGGTTCATCAACCGCCCCGTGCCGCGCGAGACACTGGCGGGGCTCTACCGCGCGGCGCAGATCGCACTGGTGACACCCCTGATGGACGGGATGAACCTTGTGGCCAAGGAATTTGTGGCAGCCCAGAACCCCGAGGATCCTGGGGTGCTGATCCTGTCGCAATTCGCAGGGGCCGCCGAGCAGATGGAAGATGCGCTGATCGTCAATCCGCACGATATCGAGCAGATGGCCACCGCCATCATGACCGCGCTCGCCATGCCACTCCAGGACCGCAGACGCCGCCATGAAGCCCTGATGGACGTGCTGCTGAGCAAGGATGTTGCGTGGTGGTCGAAAGGGTTCCTGACCGCTCTGGGCTAAACCGGCCTGTCACCCGTAGGCAGCTCGAACGTGCCCAGAGCCTCGGCCAGCCTTGCGCGGGCCGAGCCCGGACGGAGCGGTTGCTGCTGGCTTGCATGGGGCTTCCATCCGGTCAGCCAGATGGTCTCGAAGGTTGCATGGATGCGCCCCTCGTCATCGGCATAATTGGCCAGATAGGTCTCCAGCGCGCGCATCAGCACCGCACGGCGCGTGAAATGGCGCGGGCGGGCGGCTTGCGCATTGGTCTCGCCCATCGCGCGCAGATCCTCGAACAGGCGCATCGGATTGGCATAGGCCACATCACGGGTCACGCTATCGGCCACCGGCAGCGCCAGCCCGACCCGCTGTAACAGCGCCCCCAGATCACGCATCTCGCCCATCGGCACCACACGCGGGCTCAGGCCACCTGTGACAGCCACCTCGGCCTCGGCCAGAGAGGCGCGCAGCTCGTGCAGCGTCTGCCCGCCAAAAAGAATGCCGATGAATAGCCCATCCGCCTTCAGGGCGCGGGCGGCCTGCACGATCTGGCCCACCGGATCATTGGCCCAATGCAGCGCGAAAGCATGCACCACCAGATCATGCGCTCCCTCTTCCAGACCCAGCACATCGGTATCGGCCACAATCTTGGCATCCGGCAGCACGGGCGCGAAGATTTCGGGGAAAGGCGCGATGAGAGCGGGTGATGTAAAGGTTCTATTAACCTCGATCAGCCTCTCCTGAAGATCGCCCACCGCTTCCTCCTGCAGGAACAGGTCAAGCCCGCGCGCCCGTGCGCGCAGGCGTTGGCGGTCGAGGGCTTGGCGGTCGGTGAGAAGCGGAGGTGTCGTCATGATAGGGCCAGAAGATAGATCCGAAGATCCGCGAAGGCCAGAGGCGATTACAGGGCTCCACTTCCACGCGCGCCGTCATGCCGGCCGTCATGCACGGGCGCTTCTACGCATGATCTACCCGCCGCTCTGCCTTGCCTGCCAGACCCCCGTGGTAGAAGAGGGCGCCCTGTGCAGCGCCTGCTGGCCCAGAACCCCTTTCATTCGCGGGCTCTCCTGTGAGACCTGCGGCGCACCTCTGCCTGGCCAGTCCGATCGCGCAGCACGTTGCGACACCTGCCTGCGCGATCCGCCGCCCTGGCCTAAGGCCCGCGCTGCCCTGCGCTATGACGACAATGCGCGGGCAATGATCCTCGGGTTCAAACATGGCGACCGCACCGAGCTTGCCCGCCCTTTCGGGCGCTGGATGGCACAGGCGGGGCGCGATATTCTGGGAAAAGATTGTGTGCTGGTTCCGGTGCCCTTGCATCCGTTCCGGCTCCTGAAGCGCAAATATAATCAGGCCGCCCTTCTGGCACGGGCCGTTTCACGCGAAACAGGCGTCGATCTCTGTGTCGATCTGCTCAAGCGGATCCGGTTCACGCCGCCGCAGGAGGGACTCGACCGCGCGGGCCGTGCCGAAAATGTCGCGGGGGTCTTCGCCCCCCATCCAAAACGCGCAGGCGTCGTGCAGGGGCGGACGATTGTTCTGGTGGATGATGTGATGACCTCGGGCGCGACGCTAAGGGCCGCCCATGAAGCCCTGCGACCATTAGATGCACGCAAGATATATGTCCTGTGCCTTGCCCGCGTTGCAAAAGATACCTAGATCGCGGTAAATCGCCTGTAACCGAAAGGAACCGCTATGAAACGCGTCGAGATCTACACGACCCGCACCTGCCCCTTCTGTGTGGCGGCCAAACGCCTTCTGGACAAGAAGGGCGTCTCTTACGAGGAAACCGATGTGGGTGCCGATCCGGGCCTGCGTCAGGCGATGACCGCGCGTGCGGGTGGCAAACGCTCGGTGCCCCAGATCTTCATCGGCGATATCCATGTGGGCGGCTGTGACGACCTCCATGCGCTGGAGGCGAAGGGCCATCTCGACCCGATGCTGGCCGACTGAAGGTAAATGCCGGTGAGCGAGCAATTCGACCCCCTTGCAGCGGCCCTGTTTTCCGAGGTCTTCATGGCCGACCAGCTGGCGCGCAACGTGGTCAGCCGAGTGCTGCCCAAGGGCATGGAACTGTCTCATTTCTCGGTGCTCAACCATCTGGCCTATCTGGCCGAAGAGCGCACACCGGCCCAGCTTGCCGCCACCTTCCATGTGACGCGCGGCGCGATGACCAACACCCTGTCCAAACTGGTTTGGGCAGGGCATGTCCATATCCGTCCCGACTGGGATGATGCGCGGCGCAAATTCGTGTCGATCAGCCCTGCGGGGAAATCCGCCCGCGATGCCGCCTTTGCGGCACTGATGCCGGTGATCACCGATATCGTGCGCGATATCGGCCCCGAGAAAGTCCGTCAGGCCCTGCCGGTGATGCGCGAGCTGCGCGCCAAACTGGAAGCCGTGGGCCAGAGCGGCAGATAATCCGATACCCGGAATCAAAAAGACCCCGCCGGCAGTCGGCGGGGCAAGGTAGCGCCCAAATGGCAGTATACATGGGCGCTGGCGGTTAACGCCCTGCCGCCCGAAAGCCGCAGGGTCTCATTCCGTCATAATGCCCAGATCAGTTGGGACGATCGCCCATCTCCGCGCGGATCTGCTGGCGCAGCGTGTCGATCGGCACCAGTTTGCCATCGCGCTTGTAATGCCAGTAGGTCCAGCCATTGCAGGAGGGCGCACCCTCGAGCTGTGCGCCGACCTGATGGATCGAGCCTTTGATATCCTTGCCGATCAGCGTCCCATCGGCGCGCACCTTGGCAGTGTAGCGGTTGCCTTGGCTCACCAGTTCCTCGCCCGGACGCAGCATGCCACGCTCCACGAGCTGGCCGAAAGGCACACGCGGTTCTGCGCGTTTGGAGGTGGTGACCTCCAGCGCCTCGGCATCGAGCTTGCGGGTGCGGGCCAGACGCTTGGTCGCCGCCTCGCGATAGCTCTCCTCGCGCTCGATCCCGATATAGTTGCGGCCCAGCATCTTGGCCACGGCGCCGGTGGTGCCTGTGCCGAAGAACGGATCGAGGATCACATCGCCCGGATTGGTGGTGGCGATGATCACGCGGTGCAGAAGCGCCTCGGGTTTCTGGGTCGGGTGGGCCTTGTTGCCCATGTCGTCTTTCAGACGCTCGCCGCCGGTGCAGATCGGGATCACCCAGTCGGAGCGCATCTGCACGCCTTCATTGAGCGCCTTGAGCGCCTCGTAATTGAAGGTCGGCTTGGCTTTCTCGGATTTCGAGGCCCAGATCAGGGTCTCATGCGCATTGGTGAAACGCTTGCCGCGGAAATTCGGCATCGGGTTCGACTTGCGCCAGACCACATCGTTCATGATCCAGAAGCCCTGGTTCTGGAGCTCGGCGCCCATGCGGAAAACGTTGTGATAGGATCCGATCACCCAGATCGCCCCGTTGGGCTTGAGGATGCGGCGTGCAGCGGCCAGCCAGTCGCGGGTGAACGCATCATAAGCGGCGAAGCTGTCGAACTGGTCCCATGCGTCATCGACGGCATCGACCTTGGAATTGTCTGGGCGGTGAAGCTCGCCCTTGAGCTGGAGATTGTAAGGCGGGTCTGCAAAGATCAGATCAACGCTGTTTTCCGGAAGGGCGTTCATCTGTGCGATGCAATCACCTGCCAAGATCTGATTGAGCGGGAGATCGGCCTTAGCCGCCCGCGTACCTGCTTTTGTCATACTTGCCTCATGCCTATCCTGTCCCGTGAAAGACAGGTTACCGCCGAATTTTATCGGTCTGATTTGACTGATTTTACTGCTCTTACCATGCCGGCATTTTTGCCGATCTTGTGGGACCAAACATGGCGGAACCGGCCGAGAGCGTCAATTTCTTTAATTGCTTCCGAGGCCTATATTTTGACTTGGCACAAGATATTGTGGACGGGCTTGAAGCTTTTGCGATGGACTGGGGTCACACCAAATTCCGCAAGTGCTGCAAGATGTTGTGCCGTAGGGTAACCGGCATTCTGCTCCCAGCCATACTGCGGATACTGTTGCGCCAGCGACACCATCAGCGCATCACGTTCTTCCTTGGCGAGGATCGAGGCGGCGGCAATGGAGACAGAACGTCCATCGCCTTTCACCAAAGGCTCGGAAGCGATCTGCAGATCCTTGGGCACGCGATTCCCGTCCACCAGTGCATAGTCCGCCTGACGCGAGAGGCGCGCCACCGCCCGCACCATCGCCAGATGCGAGGCGTGGTAGATATTGAGCGCATCGATCTCTTCGACGCTGGCATGGGCGACACACCATATAGAGTGTTCCTTGATCGCCTCGACGAGGCCGGCCCGCCGTTTCGCGCTAAGCTTTTTGGAATCGTTCAACCCCTGCGGGATATACGCCGGATCAAGAATGACCGCCGCTGCCGTTACAGGGCCACACAGCGGCCCGCGTCCAACCTCGTCAACACCGGCCACGGAGTGAAAGCCGCGGGCGTGTGCCGCGGCTTCGAAAGAATAATCGGGAGTGGTTTTTGTGCTCATATCCTGTCTTGGCATAAAAGGCCGCCTCCCGACAATGATCCGTTAGCGGCGATCCCTTAGCGACGACTCATGCGGAAGCCGCGATCCTCGAGGCAGTTCTGGCCGTAAACCTGCTGGCGGCGCCCGTCCTGACGGATGTCGATCACGCAATTCTGCGGCAGGCGGCGGTCGGCGGTATGGTCGGCACAGCGCTTGTCGACAACCTCGCTCCAGCCGCGCGGGGTGCGCACCTTCGAAACGCAGGATTGCGAATAGCTCGGGCCACGATCGAAACGGCTATCGCGGCGATCATCGCGGCGGTTATCATAACGGTCACGACTGAAATGGTTATCGCGGTTGTTCTCCCAGCCATAGACGGGGCGCTTCGGCTGATGGTCTTTCTTCTTGTCATCCTTGTCGTTCATCTTGTCGATCAGCACGGCGGCCGCGCCGATTCCGATAAGGATGCCGAGCGCCTTCTTCTGGTCGGCATCCATGGCGGCCGCGGGCGAGACGGCAGTGAGGCTGAGGGCCAGCGCGGTGGTGGCGGCGATGATGCGGGTCGCGAGGGACATGATCGAACTCCTGATAAAGAGGCTTCGGAAGGACCCCGAAGCGGATGGGACCAGATGCCCCTCTGGCTGCAAGACAGGCAATATCAGCCCCCTGTCATCGGATAACATAGGCAGAATGGCGCGGATCGGGCCTCTGTCATCGGATAACATCCGCGCAAAAAGCCTTTGCTATTGAATGGCAAAGCACAGTTGCGCAAGATCCGGCCTATGAAACATCTCTTTCTGATCCTCGCGCTCATATGCGCTATAGCAGCACCGGCGCAGGCGGACTGTTATGCCGATTACAAGGCCAAGCAGGACGATCCCTTGCGGCTGCATTACGGGGTTGCGAAACTCCCTGACACTGCCTGCAGCCGTGACGCGGCGCGGGCCGAGCTGGCTCCGCGCCTCAAGCGTGGCGGCTGGACGCTTTTGAATATCGTCTCCACCTTCGGGGACGAGGGGTTGGAAAAAAGGAAGCAAAGTGCGGGAAGCTATTTCCTCCGTTACTGAAGGGCTCAGGGCGGGCCAGCGCGCGCTGGTCTGGGGAGTCGTGGCGATCACCGCGATTCTGGGTCTGGCGGCGGCGTTGCTGTTTCTGGCGCTGCCGGATGCGGATGCCTTCAACACGCGGGTCGAGCAGATTTTTGTTGCCAATGACGCACTGACCCAACCCACCCAGCTGCGGCTTCTGGAGGTGCTGGCGCAATCGGGCACCGCATTTTCCGAAGTGCTGCAAAGCTACCGGATGATCATCTTCATCCTTCTGGTCTTTGCCACAGCGCTTCTGGTCGTGGCGCTGGTCTTTCTGATCATGATCATCGCCCAGAACAAGCGCATGGCCGAGATCAGCCGTCAGGGGATCGAGGTGCAATCGCTACGCATCCTGCGAGCGGAAAACATGGTGATGCTCAATGATATGGGATTCACCCTCACTCCCGCCGCGATCGAGACGCTGGCCGTGCTGGCCGAGGCGCGGCTGGATGACGACATCCTGACAGGCACCCAGATCGAGGCGATGATCACCGGCAAGCCCGAAACCGATTGCGAGGAATCCGCCGGCGCCACGCGGATCAAGCGCCTGCGCGACAGTCTGGGCAACCAGCTGGTGGCCGAGCTATTGGTGCGCAATATCGCCCGCAAGGGGTATACGCTGGCGGTCGAGCCTGCCCGCCTGAGGGTCGATTAGGGCGCTGCTTCGGTGCCTTCGTTACAAAGGCTTCGCTTGCGGGCGGGTCGCATCGGCCCTATATGGCCAAACGACTGTCCCGTAGCCGGAGATGCCCTATGCAAACGCCTTTCTATCTGCTTGATCGCGCGAAGCTGGTCCAGAACATGGAAAAGGTTGCCCGCCTGAGGGAGCTGTCGGGCGCCAAGGCGCTTCTGGCGCTCAAGTGCTTTGCCACCTGGTCGGTCTTCGACACGATGCGCGACCATATGGATGGCACGACGTCCTCCTCGCTTTACGAGCTGCATCTGGGGCACGAGAAATTCGGCAAGGAAACCCATGCCTATTCCGTGGCTTGGGCCGATCACGAGATCGACGAGGCGATTTCCTATGCCGACAAGATCATTTTCAACTCACTGAGCCAGCTCGACCGCTTTGCCGCCAAGGCGCAGGCCAAGGGCATCCAGTCCGGTCTGCGGCTGAATCCGCGGTTTTCGACCTCGGGATTCGATCTTGCGGACCCCGCACGGCAGTTCTCGCGCCTGGGCGAATGGGATCTGGAGCGGCTGGAAAGCGCGCTTGACCGAATTTCCGGCGTGATGATCCATTACAATTGCGAAAACGGCGATTTCGACCTTTTCGACCGCCAGCTGACGCGGATCGAGACCGAATTCGGCTCCTTCCTGAAAAAGCTTGATTGGGTCAGCCTTGGCGGTGGCATCCATTTCACCGGCGAGGGCTATCCGCTTGAAAAGCTGGCCGCGCGTCTGAAGGCGTTTTCCGAAAACCTCAGCGTGCAAGTCTATCTCGAGCCGGGCGAGGCGTCGATCACCAAGACCGCAAGCCTTGAAGTGACGGTGCTGGACATTGTCGATAACGGCAAGAAGGTTGCCATCGTCGACAGCTCGATCGAGGCGCATATGCTGGACCTGCTGATCTATCGCGAAACGGCGAAACTGCCGCAGGGCGGCACGCATGACTATCAGATCGCGGGCAAGACCTGCCTGGCCGGCGATATCTTTGGCGATGCGCGTTTTGACAAGCCGTTGGAAATTGGCGACCGTATCAGCATTGCCGATGCGGCAGGCTATACGATGGTCAAGAAGAACTGGTTCAACGGTGTGGCCATGCCCGCCATTGCCATCCGCGAAGAGGACGGCTCCATCACGCCGGTCCGTGAATTCACCTACGAAGACTACCGGTCTTCGTTGTCCTGAGGGTTAAAAGCCCCCTTCCCCTGTCCAAGAGAAAAAGGAGACAGCCGAAGTGAAAAAGAACGTGCTCATCATCGGTGCCGGTGGCGTGGCGCAGGTCGTGGCGCATAAATGCGCCCAGAACAACGATGTTTTCGGAGATCTGCATATCGCATCGCGCACCAGGTCGAAATGCGACGCGATCGTTGCCAGCGTTCGCGAGAAGAACGCGATGAAGCTCGACGGCACGTTCGGCACCCATGAGGTCAATGCGCGCAATACCGCCGCCGTGGCCGAGCTGATCCGCAAGGTGGATGCGCAGATCGTTATCAATGTGGGCTCCGCCTTCGTGAATATGTATGTGCTCGATGCCTGCATTGAGACCGGTGCCGCCTATATCGACACCGCCATCCATGAAGAACCCGAGAAGATCTGCGAGACCCCGCCGTGGTATGCCAACTACGAGTGGAAGCGCCGCGACACCTGCACCGAAAAAGGCATCACCGCTATTCTGGGCGCAGGTTTTGACCCGGGTGTTGTGAATGCCTTTGCGCGGTTTGCCATCGACCAGATGGACGAAGTGAAATCGATCGATATCGTCGATATCAACGCGGGCTCGCATGGCAAATATTTCGCGACCAATTTCGACCCCGAGATCAATTTCCGCGAATTCACCGGCACCGTCTATTACTGGGAAGACCAGAAATGGAAGGAAACCTCGATGTTTGCCTCCGGCAAGACGTGGGATCTTCCGGTGGTCGGTCCGTCCAAGGCCTATCAGTCGGGTCATGACGAGGTACACTCGCTGGCGACTAACTATCCGCAGGCCGATGTGCGCTTTTGGATGGGCTTCGGCGACCACTATATCAATGTCTTCACGGTTCTGAACTCGCTGGGTCTCTTGTCCGAACAGCCGGTGAAAACCGCCGAAGGTCAGGACGTCGTGCCGCTGAAACTGGTGAAGGCGGTGCTGCCCGATCCGTCGTCGCTGGCACCCGACTATACCGGCAAGACCTGCATCGGCGATCTGGTAAAGGGCACGAAAGACGGCAAGGATGTGGAGCTGTTCGTCTATAACGTCGCCGATCACAAGGAAGCCTATGAGGAAGTGGGCTCGCAGGGCATCTCCTATACCGCGGGTGTGCCGCCAGTGGCGGCCGCTATGCTGGTCGCCTCGGGTGAATGGGATGCCAAGACGATGAAGAACGTCGAGGAGCTGGATCCCAAACCCTTCTTCACGATCCTCGACCGGATCGGTCTGCCGACCCGCGTGCAGATCGGCGGTATCGGTGGCGAGGACAAAGCGTGGAACGCGTGAGTCTCGCTCTTTAAGTGTATTCTGGAAACCCGCCTCTCTCAGGGCGGGTTTTTCTCTTGAAAACTGCCAGAACATATAAAGAAAATACAGGTTTGATCACTTATTCCCCAGAGCGGAAAGGAAGGATTCATATCTGAGCATTAAGACTACTTCCGACGATTTCAGGAGTGTTGTCATGACGTTTGTTTCGAATCTGCGAATCTCGACGCGGATTTATTCGATTATTGGGTTCTCCGTCCTGACGAGTCTGGCCATCGCCGTGACGATGTTCAGCTTCATGGTCAGCAATACCTATGACATGCGTGAGGCCCATCTGCGCGATGTCGTGGATAGCAGTGTCAGCCAGCTTGCCGCATTGCAGACCGAGGTCACCGCCGGAAAACGGACGCTTGAAGAGGCCAAGACTGAGGGCGCGCGTATCTTGAATGCAGCGCGTTACGACGATGGCAACTATCTGTTCGCGTTCAGCAAGGACCTGAAACTCGTCGCGCATGGACGCGACCCGCAACGTGCAGGCGAGGACCAGAGCCAGTTCAAGGATCCGAACGGCGTGTTTGTCTACCGCGATCTGGGTAAGCTCGCCGCAGAGGGTGGTGGCCTGCTACATTACAGCTCCAAACGGACTGGCGGCGATGGTGCGGACGAACAGATCCCGAAAATCAGCTATTCCCGTGCTTTCGAGCCTTGGGGTTGGGTCGTCGCGACAGGCTCCTACATCGCGGATATTCAGGCGCAGATTGCGCAGATCCGCAACATCGCGGCCGCAATTTTCATTGCCGGTTTCCTTCTTGTCGGAGCGGTCTGCTGGCTTATCGCGCGGTCCATTACTTCCCCGATCCGTGGCCTCAAGGAGCGTATGGGCGCCCTGTCCGATGGTGACGTCGATAATGCCATTCCCTTTACCCATCAGAAAGACGAAATCGGAGAGATGGCCCGGGCTGTCGAAACCTTCCAGCTTTCCATCCGCCGTGGCGCGGAGATGGAGGAAGAGGCCAACCGACAGAAAGCCGAACAGGAAGCGGTGAAGGCTCAGGCCGAAGCCGACCGCCGTGCTCATGAACAGGAAGCCATCGAAGCCGAACGCCGCGAGATGGAGCGCAAAGCTGCTGATCAAGCCGAGCGCGAACGCATGCGGGCCGAAACCGAAGCCGAGCGTGAAGCCCATGCCGAGAAGCAACGCAAGGTCGTGTCCGAACTGGCAATCGCCCTTACTGCGTTGGCTGAAGGGGATCTGACCCAACGCATCGACACCGTATTCCCCTCCGAATATGAGGCCCTCCGCAACGACTTCAACCGGACAGTGACGAAACTGGAAGGTCTGATTGGAACGATTAGTGCAACAGCGGCAGTGATCGAGCGCCAGGGCCATGATATCACGGTTTCCTCGGAAGATGTTGCCCGTAAAACCGAAACCACGGCAGCAACGCTGGAAGAAACCGCTGCAGCCCTGCAGGAGCTGACATCTTCGGTGCAGCAGGCGGCTCAGGGTGCCAATGAGGCGGACAAGGTCGTGCAGGAAGCACGCGGCGAGGCCGAACGCAGTGGGGACGTGGTTTCACAGGCCGTAGATGCCATGCAACAGATCCAGGACAGCTCGAGCCGGATTTCCCGCATCATCGATGTCATCGACGATATCGCCTTCCAGACCAACCTTCTGGCACTTAATGCCGGTGTCGAAGCTGCCCGCGCGGGCGAAGCGGGACGTGGTTTCGCAGTCGTGGCCTCCGAAGTGCGGGCACTGGCCCAGCGATCCTCCGAGGCAGCGCGTGAGATCAACACCCTGATTTCCGAAAGTGGCGATCATGTGTCAAAGGGTGCTACCATGGTGAACGAAGCAGGGAGTGCATTACAGCGCATCGCCGCCTCTGTGTCGCGGATCTCGCATCACGTCTCCGATATTGCCCGTTCCGCGACCGAGCAATCCTCTGGAGTGACCGAGATCAATAACTCTGTGGCCCATCTTGATGCCAATAGCCAACAGAATACTGCCCTGTTCCAGGATACCCTGATGGCCAGCAAAGAGCTAACCGCAGCAGCCGTGGATCTGCGCAGCTCGACGGCACAATTCAAATTGCGATCCACGACTGCAAGTAGCACCGATCGCAGTGGTTCTTGGAAAAGCGCGCCGGCTGCGCCAAAACCCGCGTCCAAGCCCGCTGCCCCGCCGCGCGCCCAAAAGCCGATGGCACCTCCGGCACCCAAACCCCAACCGGCGCCCGTGACCAAGAAGCAGGTGAACGGACCGGATTTAAATGACGACTGGGAAGATTTCTAAGGCCGATACTAACCGAAGCCGCCCTCAGGGCGGCTTCATTCTGGTCTCTCGACACCAGATTTCAAGCCGATTATAGATATGATATATCATTACTAAAATGGGCTTGAAAATGGCAGGAAACCTGGGATCGACAAAGCTTAAAAGGCCGAACAAATCCAACGCGATGCAGAATTATGACGCCCTACCCGCCGCTTTGCGGCGATGGGTTGCACAAGCCGCTTTACCGTGGTCTGCCAAATCCTGCCACAAGATCTGGTCACGAAGTCATGCACGCGGAGAAACGCTTCAGAATATTCTCATTCGGCTTGATCGCGCCGAGCAGCGCGCACTGGCACGGGATCGCCGCCTACGGCAGATTTGAGCCTGTTTTGCTTGTAGTAAGGAATTTGCGCCTACCAAAGTTGAGATTTCTATCCGCAGATGCTATTTTGACAATATGCCTAGCGTCGGGGCTTGGACGGCGTGCAACTTTCGGAGGACTATGTCCTGTCTCATCCTGAACTCGCAGCGGTCGACACCGGTGCAATGGTGGTGCCTATGACTGCTGATACCGTGGCCAATACCAACCTGAAAAGCGATCAAATCCTTCAATGCGTCCTGACCTCGCTCGACGATGACAAGGCTGAGGAAGTCGTCACGATCAGCCTCGCAGGCCGTTCGTCGATTTCGGACCATATGGTGATTTGCTCGGGCCGTTCCAGCCGTCAGGTCGGCGCTATTGCGGAAAAGCTGAGCGAGCGCCTGAAAGAAGAATTCGGCGTTTTCTGCAAGATCGAAGGCAAGGATGCGGGCGACTGGGTTCTGGTCGATGCGGGCGATGTGATCGTGCATGTCTTCCGTCCCGAGGTGCGAGAGTTCTACCAGCTCGAAAAAATGTGGGTGCCGACCAGCGACGCCAGCTGATCCAGTAACATCATGAAACTGACTGTTCTTGCAGTGGGCCGGCTTCGTAAAAGCCCCGAGCTGACACTGATTACGGACTATCTCGACCGTTTCAACAAAGCGGGCCGTAGCCTCGGGCTAGGGTCCGCTTCTGTTGTTGAGGTTGAAGACAAGCGCAATCTGGGCATGGCCGAGGAAGCCAAACTGCTGGAGCGGGCCATTCCCGATGGCGCGGCTATCGTCACGTTGGACGAACGTGGGCAGATCATCTCTTCTCCCGACTTCGCCGATAAGCTCGGGAATTGGCGCGATCAGGCCCGCGATGTCTGCTTCATCATCGGTGGCGCCGACGGGATCGACCCATCGCTCCGGCAGCGCGCGGACTTCTCGATCAGCTTCGGACAGATGGTCTGGCCCCATATGCTGGTGCGCGTCATGCTGACCGAGCAGATCTATCGTGCGGGCCAGATTCTGGCAGGCACCCCCTATCATCGCGTCTGATCAGACAGATGGCGGGCGATCCCGAGTTCCAGACGATTTCGGACAAGGCGCTCTCGCCGCGCGGCATGGCGCTTCTGGGCTATCAGCGCACCAAGCATATCTCGAAACAGGCACAGAAGGCTTGGGCTGAAGGAAATCCTACGCCCCTGATCCTAGAGACCTCCGCCAATCGCCGCGAAATTTTCGAAGCGATCTTGGCCGAGATCAAAGCGGATTACGATCCGCTTTCCGAAGCGCTTGCCAAGGCCGAGATCGTCCCGAAATCCATCATCGATATCGGATGCGGGCAGGCGCTGGGGGATCTGTTCTTCCTGATCGAATTCGATCCCGCTTTCATTCTGGTCGATATCGAGGAAACCCGTGAGCAGTATCACTTCTGGGCCGAAAGCGGTGCGGGCTATGCCTCGCTTGCAGAAGCCTCCGGCCTTCTTCGGGAAAACGGTGCACGGCTGGTGCGCGCTATCAACCCGCGCAAAACGCCCGAGCAACTTGCAGGCCTCCATGCTGATCTTGTAATATCAACTATATCTTGTGGGTTCCACTACCCTATTACGCCTTATATTGACTTATTCCAAAATACATTGCGGAAGGGCGGCGCGATCATTCTCGACTTGCGCCGGTCTTATGCAGATGCGCCCGACAAAGCGTTGGAGACCCTGTTCGAGATGTCTCTGCTGACCGAAATCCCCTGCTCCGAGCCAAAATCTGCGCGGCTGCTTTTTACCCCTGCCTGACGCGACAATATGAATGATCCGCATCGATAAACTTGCCGCATGGCAGTAGAACGCTTATGCAGAACCTGCTGATTTGAAAGAGGCCGCCATGACCCATCCCAAACCCGTTGTTCTTTGCATTCTTGACGGTTGGGGCGAACGCGCCGAGACGACCGGTAACGCTCCTGCCCTTGCCAAGACCCCGAATATCGACCGGATCTGGGCGGAGAGCCCGAAATCGACGCTGATCACCTTCGGTCCCGATGTCGGCCTACCGACCGGCCAAATGGGTAATTCGGAAGTGGGGCATACCAATATCGGCGCGGGTCGTGTGGTGGCAATGGATCTGGGCCAGATCGATCTGGCGATCGAGGACGGGTCTTTCTTCAAGAATGAGGCGCTTCTGGATTTCACCCAGAAGATGAAAGCCTCGGGCGGGAGCGCGCATCTGATCGGCGTGGTATCCGATGGCGGTGTGCATGGCCATATCGAGCATGTGCTGGCAGGCTGCCGCGCATTGACCGAGGCGGGCGTGCCGGTTGTGCTCCATGCGATCACCGATGGCCGCGATGTGGCCCCCGATAGTGCCGCACGGTTCATGGATGACCTGATGGACCGCCTTCCCGAAGGCGCCACCGTGGGTACCGTGATCGGCCGTTATTGGGCGATGGACCGCGATAACCGCTGGGAGCGCGTGGGCCGTGCCTATGACGCGATCACCAAAGCTTCGGGCGATGTGTCCCATGCCGAGACGCCGCAGGCGGCAGTCAAACAGAGCTATGACGGGGGCAAGATGGATGAATTCATCGCGCCGACCGTCATTGGCGATTACAAGGGCACAAAATCCGGCGACGGGTTCTTCTGCCTGAACTTCCGCGCCGACCGCGCACGCGAGATCCTGAAGGCGCTGGCCGAACCCGAGTTTGCGGAAGAAGGCATCGACACCTCGGCACGTCCCGAATGGGCGGCCCTGCTGGGCATGGTCGAGTATTCGGATAGCCATAACGCCTATATGACCACCGCCTATCCAAAGGCGAAGATCGTCAATACGCTGGGCGAATGGGTCTCGAAACAGGGCAAGACGCAGTTCCATCTGGCCGAGACCGAGAAATATCCGCATGTGACCTTCTTCCTCAATGGCGGCAAGGAAGAGCCGTGGGAGGGCGAGGACCGCTTCATGCCCAAATCGCCGAAAGTGGCGACCTATGACCTGCAGCCCGAGATGTCCGCCCCCGAGGTGACCGACAAATTCGTGGAAGCCATCGAGAAGGGCTATGACCTGATCGTGGTGAATTACGCCAATGGCGATATGGTGGGCCATACCGGCTCGCTCGAGGCGGCGATGGCGGCCTGCGAGGAGATCGACCGCGATATCGGGCGCGTGCGCGAGGCGCTCGAAAAGGCGGGTGGCGCGATGATCATCACCGCCGATCACGGCAATTGCGAGACGATGATCGACCCCGAAACCGGCGGTCCGCATACCGCGCACACCACCAATCTGGTGCCGGTGGCACTGGTGGGCGGGCCGGAAGGTGCCAAGCTGCATGAAGGCCGTCTGGCCGATCTGGCGCCAACGCTGCTGGGCCTGATGGGTCTGCCTGTGCCGGAAGAGATGACCGGCCAGAGCCTGATCGACCTCTGATGAAATTCGGCTTCCGGTTTCTTGCTACGGTTCTTCTGTCCGGCCTCCTGTCACAGGGGGCCGGTGCCGCGACCAATCCGGCGATGGATAATGCGTTGCAGGCGGCCGAAAACCTGCGCGGGGCGATTGCGGCCATGGACGGGGCGAAGACCAAAGCGGAGCGGATCGAGAGCCTGACTGCCACGATCAATGCCTATGAGCACGGGTTGAGCGCGCTGCGCGACGGGCTGCGGCGGCTGGCCATCCGTGAAGCCGAGATCAAGCAGAGCTTCGATGGAAAGCGCGATGAGATCGGCAGGCTACTGGGCGTGATGACCACGATGCAACAGACCGATGGTCCGATGCTTCTGTTACACCCGTCAGGACCGGTGGGCACAGCGCGCTCCGGCATGATCCTCGGTTCGGTCACGCCCGCACTGCAGGAGCAGGCCAAAGAGCTGTCGGTCAAGCTGGAGGAGATCCAGCAGATGCGCGACATCCAGCAGGGCGCGATCGACGTGCTGGCCAAAGGCATGGAGTCGGTCCAGACTGCCCGCACCCAGCTGGCCGAGGCGATTGCCAAGCGCGAGGCCCTGCCCGGTCGTTATCTGGAAACGCCCGAGGACCTGCAGCAGCTGGTGCAGAGCGCCGATACGCTGGAAAGCTTTGCCAGCGGCATTCTCGATCTGGATAGCGATATCGGTGCGCCGATGACCAATTTCCAGTCGGCGATGGGCACCCTGCCGCTACCGGTGATCGGGTCGGTCCTGCGCAAGTATAACGAGGCCGATGCCGCAGGCATCCGTCGCCCCGGCTGGGTGATCGCCACCGCCCCATCGGCGCTGGTTACCGCGCCCTGGCCCGCAACTATTCGTTACCTCGGCCCACTTCTCGACTACGGAAATGTGATGGTGATCGAACCATCCGATGGATATCTTTTGGTTCTAGCGGGCCTTGGAACCGTGTATGGAGAAACGGGTGACGTTGTGCCGCAAGGCGGTGCATTGGGCATGATGGGTGGCAAAGAGCCGAGCGCCCGTGAATTCGGTGTCGATTTTGTCGACAGCGCCGTCAAAGGCAGTAGCGCCGACCGAACGGAAACGCTTTATATGGAATTACGCAAGGGCGATGAGCCGATTGATCCTGCTGATTGGTTTGTTCATGGTTCGAAATGACAGGACGGGATTGAGGTTAGGATGAGAAAACTGGTCATGGCGGCTCTGGGCGGAACGGTCGCAGGGGTCCTGCTCTCCACGCAGATTGCCGCGCCCCTGATGGCGCAGGAAGCGGATGACTCGGCCGCCACTTACGAGCAACTGGACCTGTTCGGCGATATTTTCGACCGTATCCGCAAGGACTATGTCGAGAAGGTCGACTCCAAGAAGCTGATCGAAGCGGCCATCAACGGCATGCTCAGCTCGCTTGATCCGCACTCGAGCTATATGCCGCCCGATGATTATCAGGATATGCAGGTCCAGACCCGCGGCAGCTTCGGCGGTCTCGGGATCGAGGTCACGCAGGAAGATGGCTTCGTGAAGGTCGTCTCGCCGATGGATGGCACGCCTGCGGCCGAAGCGGGCCTGAAGACCGGCGATTTCATCACCCATGTCAATGGCGAGAGCCTGCTTGGCCTGACGCTCGATCAGGCGGTTGACCTGATGCGCGGCCCCGTCGGTTCCGAGATCACCGTGACCATCGCGCGCAAGGGCGAGCAGGACCCCTTCGATGTGACGATGACCCGCGACACCATCAAAATGGCGGCCGTGAAAGGACGTCTGGAAGGCTCGACCGTAGTTCTGCGGATCTCGACCTTCAACGACCAGACCTATCCGAACCTCAAAGACCAGCTCGACAAGATGGTCGAGGAAGCTGGCGGTATGGACAAGGTCTCGGGCTTCGTGCTGGATCTGCGCAACAACCCGGGTGGTCTGCTGACGCAGGCGATCAAGGTGTCTGACGCGTTCATCGACAAGGGCGAAATCGTTTCGACCCGTGGCCGTAACCCCGAGGATAGCGAGCGCTTCAACGCCACGCCGGGCGATCTGGCTGATGGCAAGCCGATCGTGATCCTGATCAATGGCGGCTCGGCCTCTGCCTCGGAGATTGTGACCGGTGCGCTTCAGGACCACCGCCGTGCCATCGTGGTGGGCGAGAAGAGCTTCGGCAAGGGCTCGGTCCAGACCGTCATGCCGATCAAGAATGAAGGCGCGATGCGTCTGACCACCGCGCGCTATTACACGCCATCGGGGCGCTCTATCCAGTCGCTGGGCATTGCGCCCGATATCGTCGTGGCACAGCCCACGCCGGTCGCGAATGCGGATGATGAGGCCAATACCGACAGCACCCAGATGCGGTCGGAAGCGGATCTGCGCGGCGTGCTGAGCAATGACTCGATGACCGATGACGAGAAGAAGCAGGCCGAGGAAGAGATGAAGCGGGCCGAGGATGCGGCGGAGCTGCGCAAGGAAGACTACCAGCTTGCCTACGCCATCGACATTCTCAAGGGTCTGAGCGCCATCGCACCGGAAGTGGCAACCAAAGCCGCCGAAGATGCGACCGAGGCGCCGGCCGCAACACCCGAAAAGGCCGATGCCAAAAAATGACCAATCGGGGCCCTGCGGGGCCCCTTTTCTTTCAAGGACGACGGATATGCAGGATTACAGCACTCTCCCCTATCGCCCCTGTGTCGGCATCGTGCTGATCAACAAGGACGGGTTGATCTGGGCGGGCAAGCGCATCGATAGCAAGGCAGACGCATGGCAGATGCCGCAAGGCGGTATCGACGATGGCGAGAAACCCAAAGAAGCCGGTCTGCGCGAGCTCTGGGAAGAGACCGGCGTAACGGCGGATCTGGTCGAGAAGCTGGCCAAGACCGAAGACTGGGTGACCTATGACTTGCCCGAAGAACTGTTGGGCAAAGCATGGGGCGGTAAATATCGCGGCCAGAAACAGAAATGGTTCGCCTTCCGCTATCTGGGCGACGATAGCGCCTTCAACATCGCAACCGAACATCCCGAATTCTCGGAATGGGGCTGGAAAAGCTCGGCCGAGCTGATCGCCTCGATCGTGCCGTTCAAACGCGGGGTCTATGAGGCCGTGCTGGGCGAGTTCAAAGATCTCGTGAAATGATCACGCGGGTTGCTGCGCGAGGGTGATTGCATCGCGCAGCGCCTCCGCTTGGGCAAGCGTCATCAGACTGCGATTGGCCTGCGCCGGATCGGGCTGCGGGTAATCCGCGCGGAAATGCCCGCCACGGCTCTCGCGGCGCCCGTGAGCGGCACAGGCGATCAGGGTTGCCGTGGCCAGCATATTGCGCAAGGCGGTATTCTCTTCTCCCTGCGAGAGCATCCGAAGCGTCCTGATCGTCGCCTCTAGCCCCTCGCAGTTCCGCACGACCCCTACCCCATCGGTCATTGCCTGTCGCAATCGGGCGATTTTCGCCATATCGGGCTGGCTGCCGCCTTGCGGAAACTCGAGCACCAGCTCCGGCGCGGAGCGGGCAGAGAGCCCTTCTACGATATCATCGGCACAGATCCGGCCGTAGACGAGCGCCTCCAGAAGCCCGTTCGAGGCCAGACGGTTGGCACCATGTAAACCGGTGGAAGAAGCCTCGCCGCAGACCCAGAGCCCGTCAAGGCTACTGCGCCCCTGCGCATCGACCGCAATCCCGCCCATATGGTAATGGGCGGCCGGTGCCACCGGAATGGGCTGCACTGCAGGATCGATCCCCGCCGCCATACAGGCCTGCGCCACAGCCGGAAACCGCGCATGGATCTCGGCGCCCAGCACCTGCCGCGTGTCCAGAACGGGCACGCGCCCTGCCTGATATTCACGGTAGACGGCCCGCGCCACGATATCGCGCGGTGCAAGCTCGGCATCGGGATGTTCACCCAGCATGAAGCGCTGACCGAGCGAATTCACAAGGATCGCGCCTTCGCCGCGCAGAGCCTCGGTTGCCAGCGGCGCAGGGTCCAGCCCGACCGCGATGGCGGTAGGATGGAACTGCACGAATTCGGCATCGGCAATCACCGCCCCTGCCCGCGCGGCCATGCCGATCACCTGCCCTCGGATTCGTGCCGGATTGGTGGTGACCGCGTAAAGACCGCCGGAACCTCCCCCTGCCAGCAGGATCGCAGGCGCATGGATAGCGAGGCTCCCCGAAGGCTGGTCCGCGCGGGTCAGGCGCACCCCCGTTACCCGCTTCCCCGTCGTCAGAAGATCGACTGCCATCACACCTTCAAGCACCTGAATCGACGGCGTGGCGCGCACCTTGGCAATCAGGCTCTGCATTATTTCGCGCCCTGCCTGATCGCCTTTCACGCGCACCACGCGCGCCGCCGAATGGGCCGCCTCGCGCGACATGACATAGCCGCCCTGTGCGTCGCGGTCGAAGGGCGCACCGATATCGGTCAGCTGGAGGATATGACGCGCGGCTTCTGCCGTCACCATGTTCGCGATCTCGGGCAAGACGGTCCCTGCCCCAGCAATTTCAGTATCGCGGGCATGAGCTTCAGGGCTGTCGGAGGCATTCATCGCCGCCGCAACTCCGCCTTGTGCCCAAGCGGAAGATGCCCCCTCGCCCAATTTTTCGGGCGAAATCAACACCACCGGCTGCGGTGCCAAACGCAAGGCCGCATAAAGCGCGCCAAGCCCCGCACCGACGATCACGACGCGGTCCGTCCGATGGATGGTCACTTCGTGACAGCCCTGGACAGCTCGATCATCCGCTCGACTGCGATGCGCGCCTTACCGGCCACCAGCGGATCGACCTCGACCGCCTCGCTGCCCGTATGCAGAGCCCAGAGAATTTTCTCGAGCGTGATCTTCTTCATATAGGGGCACATATTGCACGGGCCGGTAAATTCGATCTCGGGCAGGGCATCCGATATATTGGATGCCATCGAGCATTCGGTCACCAGCATTGCCTTGGCCGGCTTATGGGTGGTGACATAGTCGATGATCCCGCTGGTCGAACCGGAATAATCGCAAGCATCGACCACGTCAGGCGGGCATTCAGGATGCGCGATGATCGTGGTGTCGGGATTCATAGCGCGGAATTCATTGATATCTTCCGGTGTATATTGCTCGTGCACGATGCAGGAGCCCTCCCACCAGACGATGTTTTTCTGCGGCACCATATTGGCCACGTTCTGCGCCAGATACTGATCCGGCGTCATGATGATCGTGTCTTCAGGAAGAGCTGCCACGATCTGCGCGGCATTGGATGAAGTGCAGCAGATATCGGAGGCGGCCTTCACCTCGGCGGTGGTGTTCACATAGGACACGACAGGCGCACCCGGATATTTTGCGCGCATCTGGGCGATACCGTCGGCGGTAATGCTCTCGGCCAGCGAACAGCCCGCCTCGACATCGGGGATCAGCACGGTCTTGGCCGGATTGAGGATCTTCGAGGTCTCGGCCATGAAATGCACGCCGCATTGGACAATGATCTCGGCCTCGACCTTGGTGGCCTCGATGGCCAGTTGCAGGCTGT
This sequence comes from Thioclava kandeliae, assembly GCF_040297545.1. Taxonomy (NCBI): domain Bacteria; kingdom Pseudomonadati; phylum Pseudomonadota; class Alphaproteobacteria; order Rhodobacterales; family Paracoccaceae; genus Thioclava; species Thioclava kandeliae. Next base: position 169,276 of record NZ_JAYWLC010000006.1, on the reverse strand, counting down.
CACCCACAACATCTGCCACTCCGTGATAGATCTCCGGCGTCATATAGTTATGCGCCAGAATGACCGCGTTTTTCTCGGCTTTCAGCTTGTTGATCGCGGCGATATAGGGCGCGTAGCGCACGAAATCCGGAAACGGGATGACCCGATCCATCTTCGCGTGAATATCGGACATGGATTGCGCCAACTCGACCGAGGGTGTCAGATCGTAAACCTCGGCAAGCTGCGCGCGCATCGCGGTAAAATCAAGCATGGCTTCCTCCCAGACCCCTCACTCGGGCTGGGCTTTACGCTATTTCCTCTCTGAATTGAACGAAAAAATAACGATCAGCCAATGTTTTACCAAATAGTCAGCGTTTCCAGATCGCATTCTCGCCCAGTTTGGCGATGAAGGCGGCGTGGGCCGCAGCCTCTTCATCGGTCAGCCGCGAGGGCAGAACATGAGGGCGCGGCGAGGGTCGCCAGATCTCGGAGGGGCCGCTTGTTTGGCCACCCTGTTCGAGGTTCAGACCGAAGCCTGGTTGGCGGCCACCGATCAGTTCGAGATAGACCTCGGCCAGAATTTCACTATCGAGAAGCGCGCCGTGCAGCGTCCGCGAGGAGTTGTCGATCGAAAACCGGCGGCAGAGCGCATCGAGCGTCGCAGGCGAGCCCGGGAACTTGCGCCGCGCCATGGCAAGCGTGTCGACCGCGCGGTCATCGGCGATCAACGGTTTTTTGACCCAGCCCAGTTCGGCATTGAGAAAACGCATATCGAACTTCGCATTATGGATCACGAGCTTTGAATCCGGTCCAATGAAATCCAGAAAATCCTGAGCAATCTCGATGAATTTGGGCTTGTCGGACAGGAATTCCTCACCCAGCCCATGAACCTGGAACGCCTCGGTCGGCATATCGCGCTCGGGATTGATATATTGATGATAGGTCTTGCCCGTCGGCATATGGTTGAAAAGCTCCACCGCGCCGATCTCGACGATCCGGTGGCCTTCATTCGGCTCGAACCCCGTGGTTTCGGTATCGAGAACGATCTCACGCATGCGGCTTCTCCCTGATCTGGTCTATGAGGCGTCGCACATCTCGGGCCGTGGTTTCAAGGTCCAGTGTCTCGATAACATAATCGGCGCGGGCGCGCTTTTCGGCATCCGGCAGCTGTTTCGCGCGGATCATCTCGAATTGCTCGGGTGACATTGTTCCACGTGAAAGAACGCGCGCGCGCTGGATCTCGGGCGGGGCCGAGACCACCAAAACGGCGTCACAGACCTGATCCGCGCCGGTCTCGAACAGGAGCGGAATATCGAGGAGCAGGATCGGCGCATCAGGATGGTCTGCGATAAACCCCGTGCGCGAGGCCGCCGTGAGCGGATGGACGATGGCCTCGATACGGGCGAGAGCGGCTGGATCGGCCTTCAGCACCTCCCTGAGGGCACCGCGATCCACCATCCCGTCTACTATTGCTTGCGGATAAAGAGCGGCAATAGGCGCCACTGCGGCGCCGTCCTTGCCATAGAGCTGATGCACGGTGGCATCCGCATCCCAAACAGGCACACCGTTATTCATAAAAAAGGATGACGTCGTCGATTTCCCCATCCCGATGGAGCCGGTCAGCCCCAAGATGAACGGGCGGCTCATTTCCCCAGAACTTCCGCTCGCAGGGCCTCGGTCACCTCCGGCGTCCGGCCGAACCAGCGCTCGAACCCCGGACAGCCCTGATGCAGCAACATGCCCAGACCATCAACGATCTTGCAGCCCCGCGCCTGCGCCTTCTGCAGGAAGGCCGTCACCAGAGGCACATAAACGATATCGGCGGCCAGAGCAGTTGCTGGCAGCAGATCAAGAGAGATATCAAAAGGTGGCTGGCCTGCCATACCTAGAGATGTGGTGTTGATCGCTGTAGCCACTCTGTCGAAAATCGACGCGGCATCAGCCCAATCATAGACCTTCACCTTGGGACCGAAGGCTTCGGCAAGCGCTTCGGCACGCGCCCTTGTGCGGTTGCAGAGACGGATTTCCGGCGCGCCCGCCTCCAGAAGCGAGACAATGATCGCCCGTGATGCCCCACCCGCGCCGAGAACAGCCGCCGGACCCGCGCTGGGCTCCCACTCGGGGGCGGATTGCTTCAGATTGGCAATGAACCCGAACCCGTCGGTGTTATCGGCATGGATGCGGCCATCCGCGCCCAGAACCAGCGTATTGGCCGACCCGATCAGTCGCGCGCGTTCGGTGACCTCATCGGCGAGCGCAAGCGCGGCCTCCTTATGCGGAATGGTGATGTTGCAGCCCACAAACCCCGCCTTGTGCAGACCGCGCAGCACGGGTTCGAGATCCTCCGGTGCCACATCCATCGGCACATAATGTCCTGCCAGCCCGTATTGGCGCAGCCAGTAGCCATGCAAGGCCGGTGACAGCGAATGCGAGATCGGATGTCCGATCACCCCTGCAAGCGGGATCTTTTTATGGCTCATGTCGTCAGCTCCCCCCGCGCACGCAGCCAGTTCAGAAGCTCCATCAATGGCAGCCCCAGAACATGGAAGTAATCGCCTTCCACCTTGGAAAACAAGCGCACGCCTTCCTCCTCGAGCTTGTAGCAGCCCACCGCATGGCGGATCGAGTCCCAATTTCGAGTGACATAATCCTTGATGAAGGCCTCGGACAGCTCGTGCATCGTCAGCCGCACCACACCGATATGGCGCCACAGGGGATCGTTGTCGCGCACGATGACCGCAGCGGAGAGAAGTTTATGCGTTTTGCCCGAGAGCGCCGCCAGATGCGCCATCGCCTCTTCGGGCGTCTCCGGCTTGGAAAAGATACGGCCATCGAGATCAAGAACCTGATCAGCGCCCAGGACCATAACCCCTGCCAGATTGCGTGAGAGCTTCTTGGCTTTCATCTCGGCCAGAAAATCCGCGATATCGCGTGGCGGCGCGCCTTCGGCCTCCATCGAGGCACGGATCATCTCCTCATCGATACGGGCGGGTTTAGCCACAATTTCCAGCCCCGCATTGCGCAGCAATTGAGCCCGGATTTCGGATTGGGATGCCAAGAGAATGGGGATAGTCATGTGGATAAGCCTCTCGGTAACCGTCTGTATAAAACGGGGGATAACCCCGACCTCGGGTTTTCTCCACAATTTATGGCCGGTTCTGTCAAGTCTCAGGGTGAGTCTTCCACCTGTGAATTGAGTCTTCCCCTTGCTGTGAGCGACTCATTGGGGCAAAGTTTTCCCACCATATTATCCACAGCCCGAATCGGGGTTTGCAAACTTTGCAAAGTCTTGAAAATATAAATAATTTCGCAATTGGGGCTTGGTTTATTCGCAATGTGGGTAAATAGCTTATCCACTGTGGATAAATCAGGGAATATCCGTGGATCCACAGTATCCACAGGGCCTATAATCATCTTCTATTCTTTCTTAATATTACTTTTATATTTAGAGAGGGGTCGGCACCTAACACCGGAGACCGGACCATGCTGACAGCCGTGCAGGATTTTCTCGCAATCCATTATCCATGGATCAAAGCGTTCCACGTGATCTCGGTTCTGGCGTGGATGGCCGGTCTGTTCTATCTGCCGCGGCTCTATGTTTATCACGTCGAAGGGCTAAGAAAGCAGGGCGTCACCCGAGGGTCTGATATGGACCAGCTGTTCCAGCATCAGGAACGGCTTCTTCTGAAGGCGATCATGACCCCGGCGATGATGGCATCGTGGTTTTTCGGGCTCTGCCTGGTGTTGATCCCCGGAGTGGTCGATTGGACGATGGCATGGTCTTGGGTGAAAGCCGCATCCGTGATCGGGATGACGGGGTTCCATCACTGGCTGTCCGGACGCCGCATAGATTTCGTGAAAGGGCAGAACCGGCATAGCGGCCGGACCTATCGATTGATGAACGAGCTGCCGACGCTCTTCATGGTCCTGATCGTGCTGGCTGTGATCGTGAAATTCTAGGCAATCGTTGACTCGAGGCGCAATTTGATCTAGCGGATGACAAAACCCCGCTCGTCCTGAGCGGGAGACACTCCTGTTTACATCGAGATTTCTTTCCGGCTGGTCCGGAAACGAGGGGAATTCATGACCGAAGAACGTCCGCATCCCGAAGACGAGCGTTTGAACCTGTTCGATCTGAAGGCGAAAAGCCCGAAGGCGCTTCTGGCCATGGCCGAGGAGTGGGAGATCGAGAACGCTTCGACGATGCGTAAGGGCGAGATGATGTTCGCGCTGCTGAAGGCGCATGCGGAAGATGATATCACCATTGGTGGGGACGGGGTTCTGGAAGTTCTGCAGGACGGTTTCGGCTTCCTGCGCTCGACCGAGGCAAACTATCTGCCGGGTCCGGACGATATCTATGTCTCGCCCGACATGATCCGCCAGCACGCGCTGCGCACGGGTGATACCGTTGAGGGCATTATCCGCTCTCCGGGCGAGAACGAGCGGTATTTCGTGCTGACCAAAGTCGAGCAGATCAATTATGAAGCGCCCGAAAAGGCGCGCCACAAGGTTGCCTTCGACAACCTGACGCCGCTCTATCCCGATGAGCGCCTGAAAATGGAGATCGAAGATCCGACGATCAAGGACCGCTCGGCACGGATCATTGATCTGGTGGCTCCGATCGGGAAGGGGCAGCGTTCGCTTATCGTGGCGCCGCCGCGTACCGGTAAGACCGTCCTGCTGCAGAATATCGCGACCTCGATCGCGAGAAACCATCCCGAATGCTATCTGATCGTTCTTCTGATCGACGAACGTCCGGAAGAGGTGACCGATATGCAGCGTTCCGTGAAGGGTGAGGTTGTGTCCTCCACCTTCGACGAACCGGCAACGCGCCACGTCGCAGTGTCCGAGATGGTGATGGAAAAGGCCAAGCGCCTCGTTGAACACAAGCGTGACGTGGTGATCCTGCTCGATTCGATCACGCGTCTGGGCCGTGCGTTCAACACCGTTGTGCCGAGCTCGGGCAAAGTTTTGACAGGTGGTGTCGATGCCAACGCGCTGCAACGTCCGAAGCGTTTCTTCGGCGCGGCACGGAATATTGAAGAGGGCGGGTCGCTGACCATCATTGCCACCGCGCTGATCGATACCGGTTCGCGCATGGACGAGGTCATCTTCGAGGAATTCAAAGGGACGGGGAACTCCGAGATCGTTCTCGACCGCAAGGTTGCGGATAAACGCGTCTTCCCGGCCATGGATATTCTCAAATCGGGCACCCGGAAAGAGGATCTGCTCGTCGAGCAGAAGGATCTGCAGAAGACCTATCTGCTGCGCCGTATCCTCAATCCGATGGGCACAACCGATGCGATCGAGTTCCTGAACTCGAAGCTCAAACAGACCAAAACCAATTCGGAATTCTTCGACTCTATGAACGGCTAAGCCGTTCCCGAGAGGGATATGATGGATACGATCTTTGCACTGGCCACTGCCCGCGGAAAAGCGGGGGTGGCCGTTATTCGTATTTCCGGGCCGAAAGCCTGGCAGGCTGCCTCGCGTCTTTGCGGGTCGCTACCGGCTGCGCGACAGACGGCCTTGCGGGTTCTGCGTCTTGACGGCGAGGTGCTGGACGAGGCGGTGGTGCTGCCTTTCGCTAAAGGGCATAGCTTTACTGGTGAAGAAGTCGTCGAATTCCATATCCATGGTGCGATCGCGACGGTGAGTGCTGTTCTGCGGGCCTTGGGCGACGATCCGGATTTACGTATGGCTGAGGCAGGCGAATTTACCCGCCGCGCAATGGAGAATGAAAGGCTGGATCTTTCTCAGGTCGAAGGGCTGGCTGATCTCATTGAGGCGGAAACAGAATCCCAGAGAAAACAGGCACTTAAGGTTCTCTCTGGTTCGGTTGGCAAGGTCGTTGAAGGCTGGCGGGAGCGGCTGGTGCGTGCCGCCGCGCTGCTGGAAGTCACGATCGATTTCGCCGATGAAGAGGTTCCTGTTGATGTAACACCAGAGGTCATGGCCGAGATTGATGCTGTTCAGATCAGTCTTGGAGACGAGATCAAGCGCTTTGGTGCGGCGGAGCGCATCCGTGACGGGTTCGAAGTCGCTATCGTTGGTCGCCCTAATGCCGGAAAATCTACGCTTCTTAATGCTTTAGCAGGGCGTGAAGCGGCTATTACGTCGGAAATTGCGGGCACGACACGTGACGTGATCGAAGTGCGCATGGACCTCGCAGGATTGGCGGTCACGTTGCTGGATACGGCAGGTCTTCGCGAAACCGACGATGTTGTCGAGGCTATCGGGGTAGATCGGGCGATTTCACGCGCCAATGAGGCAGATCTGCGGGTATTCCTTCTTGATGGCCAAGACCTTCCGCTCCTGACGCCTGAGGATGATGATCTGATCGTCTATGGCAAGGCCGATATTTTCGAGGGGCAGGGGCTTCGTGTCTCGGGAAAAACAGGCGCGGGCATTGACGAGCTGGTTGCGAAGATCACCGCCAAATTATTACGGCAGGCACAAGGCGCCGGGGTTATGACGCGGGAACGACATCGTGATGCGCTGATAAACGCAAACCGGGCTTTGGATTCGGCCCGAAATGAGGTAATGAGCGGTCTAGATCGCCCCGAGCTTTCCGCTATCTATCTTCGTGAGGCCGCGCGGTCGTTGGAATCCCTGTTGGGCAGGGTAGATGTCGAGAATCTCTTGGATGAGATATTCTTGAGTTTTTGCATCGGGAAATAGGAGTGTTTCACGTGAAACATTTTGACGTTATTGTCGTTGGCGGTGGTCACGCCGGTACGGAAGCGGCCCATGCATCCGCCCGCATGGGAGCAAAGACTGCTTTGGTAACGCTTCGGCGCGATGCCATCGGGGTTATGTCTTGCAATCCTGCTATTGGTGGGCTCGGCAAAGGACACCTCGTTCGGGAGATCGACGCCATGGACGGTGTCATGGGGGTTGTCACCGACCGTGCCGGGATTCAATTCAGGCTTTTGAACCGCCGTAAAGGACCTGCGGTACAGGGGCCGCGTGCTCAGGCGGATCGAAAGCTCTATCGCGAGGCTATGCTCGAACTTACCGAACTGCAGGAAAACCTTTCAATCATTGAAGGGGAAGCCGTCGACTTGCTTACCCTTGACGGGCGCGTCAGCGGGGTAACGCTCGCAGACGGATCCGAGGTCCGCTGCCGGTCGGTAATTTTGACAACAGGGACCTTCTTGCGCGGCGTAATCCATATCGGTGATAAAAGCTATCCGGGCGGACGGATGGGGGATCGCCCTTCGGTTCCGCTCGCGGATCGACTGGACTCGCTCGCCTTACCGCTTGGACGTCTTAAGACGGGCACACCGCCAAGGCTTAATGGGAAAACTATTGATTGGTCTATCCTCGAGAGCCAGCCCGGCGATGATGATCCTGTGGTCTTCAGCTTTATGAATACGAAGCCATTCGCGAAACAGATTTCCTGCGGGATTACGCATACTAATGAAGCGACCCATCAAATCATCCGTGATAATCTTTCCCGTTCGGCTATGTATGGCGGTCATATCGAGGGGGTGGGGCCCCGTTACTGCCCGTCGATCGAAGACAAAATTGTCCGGTTTGCCGATAAGACATCTCATCAGATTTTCCTCGAGCCCGAGGGGCTTGATGACGATACCGTCTACCCAAATGGTATTTCCACCTCGCTACCTGAAGATGTTCAGACCGATTATGTTCGGTCTATTCGTGGCTTGGAGCAGGTCGAGATTCTACAGCCGGGCTACGCTATAGAATATGATTACGTCGATCCGCGTAGCCTCGATGCGTATCTTCAGGTTCGTAATCAGCCAGGGCTATATCTCGCTGGTCAGATTAATGGCACCACTGGCTATGAGGAGGCAGCTGCACAGGGTCTGGTTGCCGGACTTAATGCGGCAGCTTCGGCGCTAGAGAAGGAGGCTGTCGAGTTTTCACGCACACAGAGTTATATCGGAGTGATGGTCGATGATCTCATTACTCGCGGAGTAACCGAACCCTATCGGATGTTTACCTCGCGGGCCGAGTTCCGACTTTCCCTTCGCGCCGATAACGCGGATCAACGCCTTACGCCCTTGGCAATGCGGATTGGCTGCGTATCTGATAAGCGTATTACGCAATTCTCTATTAAGCAGGAAGCGCTAGTGCATGGGCGTGGAAAGCTTGACGCATTGTCGCTTACCCCGAAAGAGGCCATTGAAGCGGGCTTTAAAGTAAATCAAGATGGGCAGCGTCGTTCTGCATTCTCGTTCCTGTCATTCCCTGACATAACATTCGAAGATCTCAAAGCGGTCTTCCCAGAATTGTCCGAGATTGAATCCCCGATTGCGGATCAGCTTTCAAAAGATGCGCTATATGCCAATTATCTGGTTCGACAGGATCGCGATATTGCAGCGATGCAGAGAGATGAAGCTTGGAAGATTCCTTCCGATTTCGAATATGGTTCGCTTTCGGGGCTTTCTAACGAGCTTCGTTTAAAGCTCAGTAAAGCGCAGCCAAGCACGTTAGGGCAGGCGGGGCGTGTCGACGGGGTGACGCCCGCAGCCCTTGCTCTCATTCTTGCGAAGCTTCGGCAATCGCGTAAAATCAAAACGGCTTGACGTCTATGTCTATACACCAATTCCCTGCCGATGTTTCACGTGAAACAATTGAGCGCTTCGATCTCTACGAAGCGCTCGTCTCAAAGTGGAATCCTGTAATCAATCTGGTTGCAAAATCTACGGTCTCGGATTTTAAGCATCGGCATCTCCAGGACTCCATTCAGGTATATCAAAACGATATGAGCTGGACGCGGTGGGTTGATATGGGGTCCGGTGGCGGATTGCCTGGTATTGTCGTTGGCATTATCGCAGCTCAAAATAAACCAGATGCCGAGATCCACTTGATCGAGAGTGATCAGAGAAAATGTGCATTTCTTCTGACATGCGTGCGCGAATTGGGGTTGAATATAAAGGTTCATAGTCAACGTATCCTCGAAATTCCCTCCTTGGCCGCAGATATTGTCTCTGCTCGCGCGCTTGCGTCGCTTGATATGCTTCTCGAGTTCGGGTGTCATCACGGAAATAAGACGGCTACTTTTCTGTTTCCGAAGGGCGCAAACTGGAAAAGTGAAGTGGCAGAAGCTCAAAAGACATGGACCTTCGAGTATGAAGCACTTAAAAGCGTCACAGATCCGGATGCAACAATACTGAAAATCGCAGGAGCACAGCGTGTCTGAGCAGTCCTTTATGAAGGCACCACGCATTATTGCCGTTACCAACCAGAAGGGTGGGGTTGGTAAAACAACCACAGCGATTAATTTAGCTTGCGCTTTGATTGAACAAGGGTGCCGGGTCTTGGTGGTTGACCTCGATCCTCAGGGCAATGCATCGACAGGTCTTGGTGTCGAGCTAGAAGATCGGGACTTCAGCACCTACGACCTACTCACAGCGGATGCAGAACCCGCCGATATAATCCGGAAAACGGAGTGGGATGGACTATGGTTGAGCCCCGCGACCACAGATCTTTCCTCCGCAGACATGGAACTCCATGATGTGGATCAGCGGAGCTTCCTCCTTCAGAAAGCGCTACGCTCGGAGCATATAAACGACTTCGAGTTTGACTATATTCTTATTGATTGCCCGCCATCTCTTAGTCTTCTGACCGTTAATGCGATGGTTGCGGCGGATTCCGTTTTGGTTCCGCTACAAGCGGAGTTCTTTGCTCTTGAAGGCCTCTCGCAGCTCATGCTTTCGGTGCGAGAAGTGCGGCAAGGCGCCAATCCTTCACTTCGTATTGAGGGGGTTGTGCTGACGATGTATGACGTTCGCAATAATCTCTCCCAGCTTGTAGAGGCGGACGCCCGCGCAACGCTTGGAGAAATCGTGTTCAAGACAATGATTCCGCGGAATGTGCGGATCTCCGAAGCGCCATCCTATGCCCAATCCGTACTGCATTACGATAGTAGCTCGCGAGGGGCGAAGGCCTATCGCGCACTTGCCAAAGAATTATTGGAACGCCATGAAAGCGTTAAGCCGCAGGGGGCCGTATGAGCAAGAAGCCTGAACGCCGTGGACTTGGGCGCGGATTAAGCGCCTTGATGGCTGATGTAAATCTAGAACCCAATCAGGATAATACGGTGCCGCGTCGTCCCGAAAGCTTCATTCCGATCGAGAAAATCGAGCCTAATCCCGAGCAGCCGCGCCGTCATTTTGACGAGCAGGCTCTTCAGGAACTCGCGGATTCCATCCGTGAGAAAGGGGTCATTCAGCCTCTGATCGTGCGGGCACATCCCAAAACGGCCGATATGTACGAGATTGTTGCGGGGGAGCGCCGCTGGCGCGCGTCGCAACTCGCGCAGCTACATGAAGTTCCGGTTATCATTCGCGAGTTTAACGATACCGAAGTTCTGGAAGTCGCGATTATCGAGAATATCCAGCGCGCCGATCTTAACCCGCTGGAAGAAGCTCTCAGCTATCGGCAGTTGATGGACCGGTTCGGACATACTCAGGAAAAGGTCGCAGAAGCGCTCTCGAAGAGCCGTAGTCATATCGCAAACCTTCTTCGCCTGCTCAACTTGCCGAATGAAGTTCAGGATTATCTCCGCGATGGACGTCTGACGGCAGGTCATGCGCGTGCGATGATTACCGCAGATGACCCGGTGGCATTGGCCAAAGAGGCCGTCGCAAAAGGTCTTTCGGTGCGGGAAGTCGAGCGCAAAGCAAAAGCACCTGTGGGGGAGAAAAAGCCTAAGGCCCGTATCGCCCCCGAGAAGGATGCAGATACACGGGCGCTGGAAGCAGATCTCTCGGCCACTATTGGCATGAAAGTCGAGATCAACCATAAAGGCGAGGAAGGTGGAACAGTTGTTCTGACCTATAAAGACCTCGAACAGCTTGATGCGATCTGTCAGGCGCTAACCAAGATTTAATCGGGCAATAGCTCTCTGATCACGGCGTTCAATACCGCGCGTCCCTCACGGGTCGCGCGTATTTTGTTGTCATCTGCCTCTATCATACCAATGCTGGTAAGATGAGCGAGACGTTCTTCGTTGAAATCAGCGCCGCTCAGAGCAATGTAGCGATGTCGATCGAGCCCTTCGGCAAGACGCATACCGAATAGAAGGAACTCCGTTACCTCCTCGTCGCGACGCAATGCTTCGCGAAACGCCTCGCCGGAACCCGTTTTCTTCACCTGACTCAGCCACGCACCGGGGTGTTTCAGGGTGTCCGTGGCATGACGGATACCGTTGCGGGTCAGGCGGCCATGCGCCCCCGGACCAATGCCGAGATAATCGCCATAGCGCCAATAGATGAGGTTATGGCGACTTTCAGAGCCTAATTTGGCATGGTTAGACACTTCATATGCCGGAAACCCGGCTGCTTCTGCTAGATCTTGTGTAAGCAGATACATATCGGCCGCACTGTCATCGTCGGGTATGCCTTTCAGCAAGCCGCGCTCTGCCCGTGCGCCGAACACGGTCCCGTCTTCAACGGTAAGTTGATAAAGAGACAGGTGATCAATCGCCATCGAGAGGGCTTCATTCAGCTCCTGTCGCCAATGATCGAGCGTCTGGTCCTGTCGCGCGTAGATAAGGTCGAAGCTCACACGGTCAAAGACGGAGCGCGCGATATCAAAGGCTTTGCGTCCTTCCGCGGCAGAATGCATTCGGCCCAGCTTGCGTAGATCGGCATCATTGAAGGCCTGCATCCCCATTGACACACGGTTCACACCGGCCTCGGAATAGGCACGAAAGCGTCCAGCCTCGATACTGGTCGGGTTCGCCTCAAGGGTGATCTCCAAGTCATTGGACAGCCGCCAGCTGGAGCGCACTTTTGTCAGGATGGTATCGACCACGTCAGGGTCCATTAGCGAGGGGGTGCCACCGCCAAAAAACACTGTGTTGAGCACACGGCCTTCTGTTTCACGCGAAACACGGTCGATTTCTGAAAGATAGGCCTCTGCCCAGACGTGTTGGTCAATCTTTGTGCTGACATGCGAGTTGAAATCGCAATAGGGGCATTTGGCGGCGCAGAAGGGCCAATGGATATAGAGCCCGAAGCCTCCGGCGCGCCAGTCTTCATCGTGATGGGTCATCGGAGCTCCGGAGGCTGGTGCCACGGGAGGCCGTGGCACGATGGGGTCAGGCAGGCTCGAACGCCGCGGTCAGTTTCCTGAACGCATCCGCACGATGCGACAATTGGTTCTTACGCTCATGGGTCATCTCGGCGAAGGTCTTGTTCGACCCTTTGGGCTGGAACATCGGATCGTATCCGTGACCTTCCTCGCCGCGCATCGGCCAGACGAGGAAACCTTGGCATTCGCCCTCGAAAACCTCCTCATGCCCGTCCGGCCATGCCAGAACCAGCGTCGAGCAGAAGCGAGCGGTGCGCGGACGGTCGGCGCCGACCTTCTCGCATTCGTTCCACGTCTTCTCCATGGCCATCTTGAAATCGCGGCCATTGGGGGTTTCGGCCCAATCCGCGGTATAGACACCCGGAGCCCCGCCAAGACAATCCACCTCGATGCCGCTATCATCGGACAGGGCGGGCAGGCCGGTGGCCTTAGCGGCGGCATGCGCCTTGATGCGGGCGTTGCCCACGAAGGTGGTCTCGGTCTCCGCGGGAACCGCCAGATCCAGCTCCTTGGCCCCCACACATTCGATGCCATAAGGCTTCAGCAGCTCGGAAATCTCTTCCAGTTTGCCTGCATTATGGGTAGCAACCAGCAGCTTCTTCTCGGTAAACTTTCTCACTTAACAGCCTCCTTCTGTGCGTTTACCAGCTCTGCGATCCCGTTTTCGGCAAGATCCATCAGCTGGTTCATCTGTTCGCGCGTATAGGTAGAGCCTTCTGCCGACATTTGTATCTCGATGAGCTTACCTTTGCCGGTCATGATGAAATTGCCGTCGACGCCGGCTTCGCTATCCTCGGCATAATCGAGGTCGCAGACATTCTGGCCGGCATAGATCCCGCAGGACACAGCCGCCACATGGTCGATCAGCGGATCGGAGGTGATGATCCCTTTGGCCATCAGCTTGTTCACCGCCAGACGCAGCGCGACCCAGCCACCGGTGATTGCGGCACAGCGGGTGCCACCATCGGCCTGAATGACATCGCAATCCACGACGATCTGTCGTTCGCCCAAAGCGCTACGGTCCAGGCCCGCCCGCAGGGCGCGACCGATCAGACGCTGGATCTCGACGGTGCGGCCGCCTTGTTTGCCCATGGCTGCCTCGCGACGGGTGCGTGAATGGGTGGCGCGGGGCAGCATACCGTATTCGGCGGTGACCCAGCCGAGGCCGGTGTTTTTCAGGAAGGAGGGCGCGCGGTCTTCAATCGTGGCTGTGCACAGCACATGCGTGTCGCCTACTTTGATCAGGCAGGAGCCTTCGGCATGTTTGGTGACGCCCGTCTCGATCGAGATCTTGCGCATTTCATTGAGGTTCCGTCCTGAGGGCCGCATATCCGCTCCTATTCGCAAACTGTATCGCCCCATTTGCGCGTGTAACGCAGCCGATGCAAGAGCTCAGGACCGATTGACGATCCCTCTCGCAACCCGTTTACTGTGTAACAGGAGTTTCGAGACCATGATTGAGCCAAAACAGAGCCTGACAGAGCTGAATGATCGCTCGCGCGAGGTCTTTCGCCGCGTGGTCGAGGGCTATCTGGAGACCGGTGATCCGGTGGGCTCGCGCAGCCTGACCCGCATGATGAGCGAGAAGCTCTCTGCGGCCACCATCCGTAATGTGATGAACGATCTCGAATATCTGGGGCTGCTCGACAGCCCGCATGTCTCGGCAGGGCGCGTGCCCACGCAGATGGGGCTCAGGATGTTCGTGGACGGCTTTATGGAGGTTGGGCAGCTGGGGGCCGATGACCGCGCAGCCCTTGATGCCACGGTGGGCGGAAATGATCCCGATCTGGGCACGCTGATGGACCGTGTGGGCTCGGCCCTCTCGGGCATGACCCATGGCGCGAGCCTTGTGCTCTCGCCCAAGCAGGAAGCGCCGATCAAGCATATCGAATTCGTGGGGCTCGCGCCCGACCGCGCTCTGGTGGTGCTGGTGCTGGCCGATGGTCAGGTGGAGAACCGTGTGTTCACGCCGCCCCCCGGACAGACGCCGTCCTCGCTGCGGGAGGCCGCGAATTTCATCAATTCGCTGGCCGAGGGCCGCACGTTGACTGAGCTGCGCAGTGTTATGGCCGAGGAGATCAGGCATCGTCGCGCCGAACTGGATACGCTGGCCGCCGATCTGGTGGAGCAGGGGCTGGCCGAGTGGGAAGACAAGGGCACTTCCTACGAGCGGCTGATCGTGCGCGGGCAATCGAATCTGCTCGAGCAGATCTCCGATCTCGACCGCATCCGCACGCTTTTCGATGATCTCGAACGCAAGCGCGACATCGCCGAATTCCTCGATCTGGCGCAGGATGGCGACGGTGTGCGCATTTTTATTGGTTCCGAGAACAAGCTTTTTTCACTTTCGGGTTCCTCTCTGGTCGTAAGTCCCTATATGAACGCTGATCGTAAGATAATCGGTGCGATCGGCGTCATCGGGCCAACACGGCTCAATTACGGGCGGATCGTGCCGATCGTGGACTATACAGCGCAACTGGTCGGACGGATGCTGTCGGGCCGGGGCAAAGGATGAAACGCATGAGCGACAAGAAAGACGAAATGAGCGAAGATCAGGTTCATCTCGACGAGACGTTCGAAGACATCATGGACGAGGGCGCAGACGAGCTGGAAGCCCTGCGTGCCGAACGCGACGAAATGCGCGACCGCTGGATGCGCGCGCTGGCCGATGCCGAGAATTCGCGCAAGCGCGCCGATAAAGAGCGCCGCGACGCCGAGAATTACGGTGGCTCGCGTCTGGCCCGCGACATGCTGCCGGTCTATGACAATATGCAGCGCGCGCTGAACGCCATTTCGGAAGAGCTGCGCGAGAAGGCCGAAGCCCTGATCGAGGGCGTCGAGCTGACGCAGCGCGAACTGGTGAACGTGTTCGAGAAGCACGGCATCAGCCAGATCGCGCCGCAGGTGGGCGACAAGTTCGATCCGACCCATCACGAGGCGATGTTCGAAGCCCCTGTGCCGAACACGGTTGCGGGCGACATCATCCAAGTGATGGATGTGGGCTTCATGATCCATGACCGTCTGCTGCGTCCGGCCAAGGTGGGCGTGAGCTCGACGCCGAAGTGATGTTTCACGGGAAGCATTGAAAAGGGGGCCGCTTGGCCCCCTTTGTCATTTCAGCATCTCGCGCAGGTCATAAAGCGCTTGAAGTGCCTCACGCGGGGACAGGTCATCGGGGTTGATCGCGCCCAGACGTTCCTCCAGCGGGCTCGGGCCCAGCGGCGCCACGGGCTGGGGCGGCGGCGCAGAGGCAAAGAGCGGCAGATCATCGATCAGCATCTGTTTCTTGGCGCCGCTGTCACGGTCGCCTTTCTCCAGCATATCCAGCACGGACTTCGCCCGCGCCACCACGCTATCGGGCAGCCCCGCCAGACGCGCGACCTGCACCCCGTAGGAGCGGTCGGCCGCGCCCTTTTTTACCTCATGCAGGAAGATCACATCGCCCGCATGTTCCTTCACGCTGACGGTGGCATTCTCCACCCCGTCGAGCTTGGCCGAAAGCGCGGTCATCTCGTGGTAATGGGTGGCAAAGAGTGCACGGCAGCGGTTGGTGGCATGTAGATGCTCCATCACCGCCCATGCAATCGACAGCCCGTCATAGGTAGCGGTCCCGCGCCCGATCTCGTCGAGGATCACCAGTGCGCGGTCATCGGCCTGATTGAGGATTGCGGCGGTTTCGACCATTTCGACCATGAAGGTCGACCGGCCTCGGGCCAGATCATCTGCCGCGCCCACGCGCGAGAACAGCTGGCTCACCAGCCCGATATGGGCGCGGGTGGCCGGCACGAAGCTCCCCGCTTGCGCCAGGAGCGCGATGATCGCATTCTGCCGCAGGAAGGTCGATTTACCCGCCATATTGGGGCCTGTCAGCAGCCAGATCGCTGGCGTGCTCTCCTTGGTCAGCCCGCAATCATTGGCGATGAACGGCGTGCCCGAGCGTTTGAGCGCATGTTCCACGACCGGATGCCGCCCTGCCGTGATTTCAAACGCGCGGGAGTTGTCGATCTCGGGGCGCACCCAGTCGCCCGCCCGCGCCAGATCGGCGAAGGCACAGGCCAGATCGATTTCGGCCAGCGCCCGCGACGCCTCGCCAATCGGGCCTGCCTGATCCATGATGCCCGCCTTCAGCCTGTCATAGAGCCGTTTTTCGATCTCGAGCGCCCGCGCACCGGCATTATGGATGCGCGTTTCCAACTCCGAGAGATCGACGGTGGTGAAGCGCACCTGATTGGCCGTGGTCTGGCGATGGATGAATTTCTCGGACAAAGGCGCCGAGAGCATCTTCTCGGCATGGGTCGAGGTGCATTCGATGAAATAGCCCAGCACGTTGTTATGCTTGATTTTCAGGCTCGAAATACCGGTTTCCTCAATAAATCCGGCCTGCATCCCCGCAATCACGCCACGCCCCTCGTCGCGCAGGCGGCGGGTCTCGTCCAGCTCCTCGTCGTAGCCCTGCGCGATAAATCCGCCATCACGGGCAAGAAGCGGCGGTTCGGCAATCAGGGCCGCATCCAGCAGGGCTACCAATTCGTCATGGCCTTGCAGCGCCTGTGCGGCGTCCTGTAACAGGCGCGGTGCCTCGGACCCCGTGATCACATCATACAGTCCGCCTGCCTGACCCAGCGCATTGCGGATCGCGGCCATGTCACGCGGACCGCCACGATCCAGCGCCAGCCGCGACAGGGCGCGGTCCATATCGGGGCAGCGCTTCAGATCGGCGCGCAGATCCTCGGTAAAACGGCTCTGTTCCACGAGAAACGCCACCGTATCATGACGCGCATGGATCTGGGCCAGATCGCGCGAGGGCGCGGAGACCCGACGTTCCAGCAGACGTGCACCGCCCGCCGTCACGGTCCGGTCGATCACATTCAGCAGCGACCCCTCACGCCCGCCCGAAAGCGCCTGCGTCAGTTCCAGATTACGGCGTGTGGAGGCGTCGATCTGCACGATCGTGCCCGCTTCCTCGCGCAGGGGGCGGCGCAGGAGGGGCAGTTTGCCGCGCTGGGTCAGGTCGAGATAATCGACAATCGCGCCCATTGCCGAAAGCTCGGCGCGGCTGAAGCTGCCGAAGGCTTCCAGCGAACCCACCTGATAGAGATCTCGCAGTTTCTGCTCGCCCGAGGCACTGTCGAAGACGGCCCGTGCCAAAGGGGTCACCGCCGCTTTCACATCCTCGATCACCTCGCGGAATGCGTCCTCGTTGGTATCCGAGACCAGCACCTCACGCGGTGTCAGGCGGGCCAGTTCCGGCCCCAGACGCGCGGGGGCGCAGGGCATCACGCGGAACTCGCCGGTCGAGATATCGACCCAGGCCAGCGCGCCCTCGTCGCGCAGGGCGGAATAGGCCGCAAGGAAGTTATGCCGCCGCGCCTCCAGCAGGCTCTCCTCGGTCAGCGTGCCCGGTGTCACCAGCCGCACGACATCGCGTTTGACCACGGCCTTATAGCCGCGCTTCTTGGCCTCGGCGGGATCTTCGAGCTGTTCGGCAATTGCCACGCGGAAGCCCTTGCGGATCAGCGTCAGCAGGTAGCCCTCGGCGGCATGGACCGGCACGCCGCACATCGGGATATCCTCGCCCTCATGGCTGCCGCGCTTGGTCAGCGCGATATCGAGCGCCGCTGCCGCCTCGACCGCATCCTGAAAGAACATCTCGTAGAAATCGCCCATGCGGTAGAACAAAAGCGCACCCGGATTGGCGTCCTTGATACCCAGATATTGTTCCATCATCGGTGTGACGGTCGGCTTTGCCATGGATGCCCCCTGTTTGCTCGAGCGGACCCTACAAAAACAGCCCGCCGCCCGCAATCTGTTGGGCGGGTTGTTGAACGGGGTGTCGGGTGGTCCCGAGGGGAGCGGCGAACTACCGCGCCCGTGTCTATTGAGGCAGCCGCGACAAGCCGTTAAGAAGTCTGAGACCAAAAAGAAGGATATCGGCCCACATGTCCGGAAAGAACAAGATTACCCGCGAAGAAGCGTTGAATTACCATCTCGAGCCCATTCCGGGAAAATACGAGATTACGCCCACAACGCCCATGACCACCCAGCGCGATCTGTCGCTGGCCTATAGCCCGGGTGTGGCTGTTCCGGTCGAGGCGATCGCCGAGAACCCCGAAACCGCTTATGACTACACCGTCAAAGGCAATATGGTTGCCGTGATCTCGAACGGCTCGGCCATTCTGGGGCTGGGCAATCTTGGTGCGCTGGCCTCCAAGCCCGTGATGGAAGGCAAGGCGGTTCTGTTCAAGAAATTCGCCGACGTGAATGCTGTCGATATCGAGCTCGATACGATGGATGCCGACGAGATCATCAAGGCCGTCAAGCTGATGGAGCCGACCTTCGGCGGCATCAACCTCGAAGATATCAAGGCGCCCGAATGCTTTATCATCGAGCAGGCGCTGAAGGAACAGATGGATATTCCGGTGTTCCATGATGACCAGCACGGCACGGCGGTGATCTGTGCGGCAGGTCTTCTGAACGCACTCGAGATCTCGGGCAAGAAGATCGAGGATTGCAAGATCGTGCTCAATGGTGCCGGCGCCGCCGGTATCGCCTGTCTCGAGCTGATCAAGGCGATGGGCGCACGCAACGAGAACTGCATCATGTGCGACACCAAGGGTGTGATCTATCAGGGCCGCACCGAGGGGATGAACCAGTGGAAATCGGCCCATGCGGTCGAGACCACCGCCCGCACGCTGGAAGATGCGATGAAAGGGGCCGATGTGTTCCTTGGTGTGTCTGCCAAGGGCGCGGTCACGCAGGATATGGTGAAATCCATGGCCGATAATCCGGTCATCTTCGCCATGGCCAACCCCGACCCCGAGATCACCCCCGAAGAGGCCCATGAGGTCCGCGAGGATGCGATCGTGGCAACGGGCCGTTCGGATTATCCGAACCAGGTCAATAACGTGCTTGGTTTCCCCTATCTGTTCCGTGGCGCGCTCGATATCCATGCCCGCGCGATCAATGACGAGATGAAGATTGCCTGTGCCGAGGCGCTGGCGAAACTCGCCCGCGAGGATGTGCCGGATGAGGTAGCGATGGCCTATGGCCGTAAGCTGTCTTTCGGACGCGATTATATCATCCCGACACCCTTCGATCCGCGCCTGATCCATGTGATCCCGCCGGCGGTGGCCAAGGCCGGTATGGATACGGGCGTGGCGCGGCGGCCGATCATCGATATGGATGCCTATGTCCACAGCCTCAAGGCGCGCATGGACCCGACCGCGACGATCCTGCAGTCGATCCATGCCCGTGCCCGCAAGGCGCAGGCCCGCATGATCTTTGCCGAGGGCGATGACCTGCGCGTGCTGCGCGCGGCGGTGCAATACCAGCGTTCGGGCACCGGCACCTCTATCGTGGTGGGCCGCGAGAACGACGTGCGAGAGAAGCTCGAAAGTGCCGGCCTTGGCGATGCGTTCCGCGAGCTGACCGTGGTCAACGCGGCCAATACCAAGCATCTCGAGACCTATCGTGATTTCCTCTACAAGCGCCTGCAGCGCAAGGGTGTGGACCGCGAGGATGCCTATAAGATGGCCGCCCGCGACCGCCATGTCTTTGCCGCCCTCATGCTGGTGCATGGCCATGGTGATGCACTGGTGACGGGTGTCACCCGCAAATCGGCCCATGTGCTGGAGCGGATCAACAAGGTCGTCGATGCCACTGCCGAAAGCGGGGCCGTCGGCATTACCGCCGTGCTGAACAAGGGCAAGATCGTGCTCTTGGGCGATACGCTGGTGCATGAATGGCCCGACGAGAACGATCTGGCCGATATCGCCACTGCAGGGGCCGAGGTGGCACGTTCGCTGGGGCTCGACCCGCGCGTGGCCTTCTGCTCCTTCTCGACCTTCGGCTATCCGGTGTCGGAGCGCGCGCAGAAGATGCATGTCGCGCCGAAAGTGCTCGATAAGCGTGGCGTCGATTTCGAATATGATGGCGAGATGGCCGTTGATGTGGCGCTCAATGCGTCAGTCATGAAGAAATACGATTTCTGCCGTCTGTCGGGTCCGGCCAATATTCTGGTGATGCCCGCGCGTCACTCGGCCTCGATCTCGATCAAGCTCTTGCAGGAAATGGGCGGCGCGACTGTGATCGGCCCGATCCTGACCGGTGTCGAGCATCCGATCCAGGTCTGCTCGACCACGGCGACTGTCTCCGATATCGTCAATATGGCGGCGCTGGCGGCCTGTAACGCGAAGTAATCGCGACACATCACGGAAAGGTCTGGCGTAGGGAAACTTGCGCCAGACCTTGTTATATCCGCCTGTCCAAGGCTAGCCTGCGCACAACTGGCGCCATTCGAGGTCTTCATGAAAATTTTCAATCTCGGCTCGATCAATGCGGATTACTTCTACCGGCTGCCCCATCTGCCGCAGGCGGGCGAAACGCTGGCCTCGATAGGCTATGACCGTGGGCTTGGCGGAAAAGGGGCCAACCAATCCGTTGCTTGCGCCCGCGCGGGGGCCGAGATCCGGCATCTGGGGGCGATCGGGTCCGAAGGGCGCTGGATGGTCGAGCGGATGGAGGATGCGGGCGTCGATTGCACGCAGGTGGTCATCGTGCGCGAGGCCTCGGGCCATGCGATCATCTATGTCGATCAGGCAGCCGAGAATACGATCGTCATCCATCCCGGTGCCAATCGGGCGATCCCCGATACGGTTCTGGACGATGCGCTCGATCAGGCGGAAGAAGGCGACCTGCTGATCTTGCAGAACGAAACCTGCCTGCAGGTCGAGGCCGCGCAACTGGCCGCCGAGCGCGGGGTGTTCGTGATCTATTCGGCGGCTCCCTTCGACGAGGCGGCGGTGCGCGCCGTGCTCCCCTATGTCTCGCTTCTGATCGTCAATGAGGGCGAGGCTAAGGCCCTATGCGAAAGCTTCGGTGTGGCACTGCCCGAAATGCCCGTGAAACAGATCGTGGTGACCAAAGGCGCGCAGGGTGCGACCTGGCACAATCTGGAAACCGGCGGGCTGATTGTGATGCCGGCCTTTCCTGTGAAACCGGTCGATACAACGGGGGCGGGCGATACATTTGCGGGCTATCTGGCGGCCGGTCTGGCCGAAGGCGCCTCGCGCGAGCGGGCGATGCGTCTGGCCGCCGCGGCGGCTGCCCTGAAAGTGACGCGGGCCGGAACAGCCGATGCCATTCCCGCCCGTCAGGAAGTCGAGGATTTTCTGGAAAATCAGCCCAAGCTGTAACCGGTGCCGCGCACCGTGCGCACCGGATCATCACCGCCATGCGCCATCAGCGCCTTGCGCAACCGGCCCACATGCACGTCGATGGTGCGGGTGTCGACGTAGATGTCCCGCCCCCAGACACGGTCCAGAAGCTGGTCACGGGTCCAGACCCGGCCCGGCTTCTCCATCAGTGTCGAGAGCAGGCGGAATTCGGTCGGACCCAGTTTGAGCGCCTGCCCATCGCGGAAAACGCGGTGCTCGGCGCTGTCGAGGACGATATCCTCGTAGTTCAGCCGCTCGCCCATGGTGGCAGGGCGGGTGCGGCGCAGCTGGGTGCGCAGCCGCGCCATCAGTTCGACCACCGAATAGGGTTTGACGACATAATCATCCGCGCCCGTCTCGAGCCCGCGCACGCGATCCGTCTCTTCGGAGCGCGCCGAGAGCATGATGATCGGGATATGGCGGGTGTCGCCCGAGGCTTTCACGCGGCGGCAGATCTCGATCCCTGACACATTGGGCAGCATCCAGTCCAGCACCATCAGGTCGGGTTTCTCTTCCTTGACCATCAACAGCGCTTCCTCGCCATTGACCGCCATCACAACGCGAAAGCCTTCGGCTTCGAGGTTATACTGGAGAACTTCACGCTGGGCCGATTCATCCTCGACCACCAGGACACAGGGCTGTTGTGCCGGGGACATCTTACTTCTCCGTGCTGTCCATCGAGATCACGCTCGACTGTTTCGGGCGCTCTTCGTCGGGGGTCTCGCCGGTGACGAGATAGATCACCTGCTCGGCGATCGAGGTAGCATGGTCGCCCATACGCTCGATATTCTTGGCGATGAAATGCAGGTGCATGCAGGGGGTGATGTTGCGCGGGTCTTCCATCATATAGGTCAGGAACTCGCGGAAGAGCGCGTTATACATCTGGTCGACTTCCACATCGCGGTCGCGCACATCGCGGGCGAGCTGCGGATCGCGCTGGATATAGGCATCGAGCACGTCCTTGAGCATCCCCTCGACCGCTTGCGCCATCCGGCGGATCGCCTTGGGCGAGCCTTCGACGGCGGGGGCATCCATCAGGATCTGGGTGCGCTTGGCGATGTTCTTTGCGTAATCGCCCGCGCGTTCGAGGCTGGCGGCGATCTTGATGACCGAGAGCGTCAGCCGCAGATCGCGCGAGACGGGGGCACGCAGCGCGATGATGCGGGCGGCTTCCTCGTTGATCTGCTCCTCGAGCGCGTCGATGGCCTTATCCTGCTTGCGCACACGCTGGGCCAGTTCCTCGTCACGGCTTTCAAGGGCTTCGGCGGCATCGAGGATCTGCTGTTCGACCATGCCGCCCATCTTGACGACAAGCGCCTGCACGGCTTCCAGATCGCGGTCGAAGGCGGAGGAGATATGTTGTTGGCTCATGCTATGTCCTTCCTCAGCCGATCCGGCCGGTGATATAGGCCTCGGTGCGTGGGTCCTTGGGATTGGTGAAGATGTCACCCGTCTCGCCATATTCCACCAGATTGCCAAGGTGGAAGAAGGCGGTGCGCTGCGACACGCGCGCGGCCTGCTGCATCGAGTGGGTCACGATCACCACCGAGAACTGCGTGCGGAGTTCATCGATCAGCTCTTCGACCTGACCGGTGGCAATGGGGTCGAGCGCCGAACAGGGCTCGTCCATCAGGAGCACTTCCGGCGAGGTCGCCACGGCGCGGGCGATGCACAGGCGTTGCTGCTGGCCACCCGAGAGGCCGGTGCCCGGTGCCTGAAGGCGGTCTTTCACCTCGTTCCAGATCGCCGCACCGCGCAGGGCGCGTTCCACGATCTCGTCCAGATCGGCCTTGTTCTTGGCCAGGCCGTGGATGCGCGGGCCATAGGCCACGTTGTCATAGATCGACTTGGGGAAGGGGTTGGGCTTCTGGAACACCATTCCTACCTTGGCGCGCAGCTGCACGGGGTCCACGCGGCGATCGTAGATATCCTCGCCATCGAGCAGGATCTCGCCCTTCACCTTGCAGATGTCGATCGTGTCATTCATCCGGTTGAGCGTGCGCAGGAAGGTCGATTTCCCGCAGCCCGAGGGGCCGATAAAGGCGGTGACGGTCTTGTCGAGGATATCGACATCGACGTCCTTGATGGCATGGGTGTCACCGTAATAGACCTGCACCTTGCGGGCCTGGATCTTCATTTCCTTGGTGTCCACTTTTCTCTCCGTCAATCTCATGTCGTTCATGATTTTGGGTCCCTTACCAGCGGCGCTCGAATCTGCGGCGCAGGATGATTGCAATGATGTTCATCGTCAGCAGGAACACCAGGAGGATGATGATGCCCCCCCAAGCCCGTTCATAATAGGCGGGGTCGGCGCGTTTTGCCCATTCATAGATCTGTGCGGGCATCGCGGAGTTGGGCGAGAGGAAGCCCGCGATAATGCCATCGGGCGGGTTGGAGGCGATATAGCCGATCATCCCGATCAGCAGGAGCGGCGCGGTCTCGCCCAAGGCCTGTGCTAAGCCGATGATCGTGCCGGTCAGGATACCGGGCATGGCCAGCGGCAGCACATGGTGGAAGACCGATTGCATCTTGGAAGCGCCGATCCCCAGCGCTGCATCGCGGATCGAGGGCGGCACGGCTTTGAGCGAGGCACGGGTCGAGATGATGATCGTGGGCAGGGTCATCAGCGTCAGCACCAGACCACCGACCAGCGGCGCCGATTGCGGCAGATGCATGAACTGGATGAAGACCGCGAGGCCGAGGATACCGAAAACGATCGACGGCACAGCGGCGAGGTTCGAGATATTCACCTCGATCAGGTCGGTCCATTTGTTCTGCGGCGCGAATTCCTCGAGATAGATCGAGGCCGCCACACCGATCGGTAGCGACAGGAACAGCACCACCAGCATCATGAAGAGCGACCCGATCATCGAGGTGCCAAGGCCCGCCTGTTCCGCACGGCTCTCGGAGGCATCCGAACCGGTGATGAAGTCCCAGTTGAACTGCTTCTTCACGATGCCGGCCTCGACAAGCCCGTCGGTCAGGTCCAGCTGCGCCACGGTGATATTCTTGTCGAGTGCGATCTCGTCACGGTGGACGCGGCCCTTGAGATAGCCGTCTACGCGCGAGGAGGCGAGGATCTTGAACGTCACGGTCTGGCCGATCAGCGCGGGGTCACTGATCACGTCCTGACGCACCACATTGGCGGCAGAAGCCGAGATCAGGTTCTTCATATCCTTGGCTTTGGTCAGCTCGGTCTCGATCCCTGCTTTCTGGACGGTTTCCAGAAGCGCGTTCTCGATCAGCGGGCCGTAGCCGAAGGTCGAGACCTTGGCGATATCGGCGGGGTCGCGATTGCCCTTCTTGTCGAGCTTGGCGGGGTCCAGATAGACCGGCACATTGATGAAGCTCTGCTGGAAGGCCGAGACGCCATTGCTGAGGATTGTGCTCAGCAGGATCACCAGAAAGACCATGCCCAGCCCGATCGCCGCGATCCCCATGGCGCGGAAGCGTTTTTCCTGCGCATTGCGTTTGCGGGTGCGGGCATCGGGTTGGTGGATCGAACGGGTGCCGGGGGTGTTTGCTGCGGCGTCGGTCATTCGTATTGCTCCCGATACTTGCGCACGATGTAGAGTGCGACAATGTTCAGCGCGAGGGTCATGACGAAGAGCGTCATGCCCAGAGAGAAGGCCACCAGCGCCTCGGGTGAGGCGAAATCGGCGTCACCGGTCAGCTGGCTGACGATCTTGGCGGTGACGGTGGTCATCGCCTCGAAGGGGTTGAGGCTGAGGCGGGCGGCGGCACCGGCGCCCAGAACCACGATCATCGTCTCGCCGATGGCGCGGGAAGCGGCCAGCAGGATCGCCCCGATGATACCCGGAAGGGCGGCGGGGAAGACCACCTGTTTGATGGTTTCGGATTTGGTGGCGCCAAGGCCATAGGAGCCGTCGCGCAGCGATTGCGGCACGGCGTTGATGATGTCATCGGACAGTGAGGACACGAAGGGGATCAGCATGATGCCCATCACGAGGCCCGCGGTCATGACCGAGCTTGCCGCCCCCATCCAGTCGAGCCCGTCGCGGCCGAACACCGTTTGCAGGGCAGGGCCCACGGTCAGCAGTGCAAACAGACCGTAGACGATGGTCGGGATACCGGCGAGGATTTCCAGCGCGGGTTTGGCGATGGCGCGGACGGGTTTGGTTGCATATTCCGAGAGGTAGATCGCGGCAAAGAGCCCGATCGGCACGGCCACGGCCAGCGCGATGAAGCTGATATAGAGCGTGCCCCACAGAAGCGGCAGAATGCCCAGCTGCGAGCCGCCACCAAAGGACGGCGTCCAGTTGGTGCCAAAGAAGAAATCCGTCGCCGGATAGAGGCGGAAGAAATGCACCGTGTTGAAGATCAGCGACAGCACGATCCCGATGGTGGTCAGGATAGCGATGGAGGCCGCGAGGATCAGCAGCGCCTTGATGCCGCGCTCGACGATATTGCGGGCGCGAAGATCCTTATGGGTGGATTTCAACGTCAGCAGGAAGAAGACGATGGCCACGCCCAGAACCACCACCATACGGAAGGTGTTTCCGGTGGCGTTCAGGCTGCGGTAATGCTGTGCCGCGTCGAGCGTGGGGGCATCCACCTCGGAGCCGAGCGCCACGCCATAGCCCGCCATCTGGGCACGCAGCCCGTCGCCCGCCTGCAGGCCGCTGGCCTCGGAGGCGGTCAGGGTGCCTTTTGCGACCGCGTCATCGAGCCCTTGGGCGAGGCGCGTCACATCCGACATCATCAGGCTGAGATTGCCATGCTCTTCGACCGTGGCCTGCGGAATGGCGCCGGTGACCTGCATATCGATGATGAAAGGCTGTACGATCAGCCAGACGGCCAGAACCAGAAGGGACGGCACGAGGGTCATCATCGCGACATTGCTGCCATAATAGCTGGTCAGCGAATGGAGGATGCGGCTGTCGCCCCCTGCGGAAGACAGGGCGCGGGACCGGCCGAGAACGAAGCCCAAGGCTGCGAGCACGAGCACGATAACCAGAAGCCAGATTGCAGGCATGTCAGCTCCGTTTTGTAATGGGTGCCATTATGGAGGCGTCGAAACAAAGAAGGGGGCGGCATTGGATCTGCCGCCCCCCGTATTGGCCGGGTAGGGCAGATTACATGCCCGAGCCCATGGTCTTTTCGTCAGCAACCAGCTCTTGGGTCGCTGCCAGTTCCGGATCGGAAACCAGACCGTATTGCGCCAGCGGGCCGTCCGAACCTGCGATCTCGTCGGAGACGAAGAACTCTGCATATTCTTTCAGGCCGGGGATCACACCGATATGCGCCTTCTTGATGTAGAAGTAGAGCGGACGCGAGACCGGATAGTCACCCGAGGCGATGGTTTCGGTCGACGGCTCGACGCCGCCCATCGTTGCCACTTTCAGCTTGTCGGTGTTGTTCTCGTAGAAGGCCAGACCGAAGACGCCGACGCCATCGGGGTTCGAGGCGATACGGGCGAGGGTCTCGGTGTAATCGCCGTCGATATCGACCGATTTGCCATCGGTGCGGACATTCATACAGGCTTTCTCGGCGTCTTTCTCGGTCATGCCGCCCGACACCATCGCTTCAAGCGCGCCGGTGTCCTTGCAGCCCTGAACGAGGACTTTCTCTTCGAAGACCTCGCGGGTGCCGTGCTTGGTGCCCGGAATATAGGCTGCGATCTCGACATCCGGCAGATCGGCGTTGAAATCCGACCACTTGGCATAGGTGTTGTCGACCAGCGCGCCGTCTTTCACGACCTTGGCGCCGAGGGCGTTATAGAGGTCTGCCGGTTGGAAGGCGGTGAATTCGGGGCCGGTTTTCTGGCTGGCAAAGACGATCCCGTCATAGCCGATGCGGACCTGGATAATGTCGTTCACGCCGTTTGCGTGGCAGGTCTCGATTTCCGAGTCCTTGATGGCGCGCGAGGCGTTCGCGATGTCGATGGTGTTCTCGCCCACGCCTTCGCAGAAGCGCTTCAGACCCGAGGACGAGCCGCCCGATTCCACGACCGGCGTCGGGTAGTCGAAGTTCTCGCCGAATGCCTCTGCCACGATCGAGGCATAGGGCAGCACGGTCGAGGAGCCTGCAACCTGGATGTTGTCGCGGGCGAAAGCGCCTGCGGTGGAGGCAACGGTGATGGCAAGGGCGGATGCCGTCAGCTTAACAGTATTCATGGTTCTCTCCCAGAAGGTCTGAATGGCCGCTACGGGCTCGTCGCTTGTGCTAGAGGTCTGTCGTGACGCTTATGCGAACATTGTGTAACACATATATGACAAAGCGTCATTCTCGGAGAAAACCCTGCGAAAAAGTTAATTTTCGCAATACTGCTTGAGGGCGCGCGCGATCAGCGCGGGGATTTCGGGATGCTCACCGATGGGCGGCAGGCGCGGGCCGGAGAATCCCGCATTGTCGAGCGCCTCGGGGATATCGCCATCGACATGACCTGCCCGCAGCGCGAAAAACGGAAGGCAGACGCCCTGATTGGAGGTCCTGGCGACGTCCTCAAGGAAGGGCGGCTCCTCGATCAGCCCGACCCGCACGCGCCAGAATGCGCCCGAGCGGCGCAGCTTCTCGGCCATTGCATAGGCGCTGTCTTTCGATTTGCGCGCGATCTTGGACCCGTGGGCACAAAGGATGAGGTCGGTTGCCCTGCTATCGAGCCCCGCCTGTGCCGCCGCAGCGAGGCACTCATCGAGAATCAGCTTTTCCAAGGCGGGATCGATGCCGAACGGGTCCATATGCTGTGCCTTGCAGCCCAGCTCCTTCAGCCTGCGCGGGATCTCGCGTTTGGTAAACCACCCTTCGGCCATAAAAAATGGATAGATTACAGGGGTCTCGCAGTCATTGACCGCCTTTGCGAGGGCACCGTCCTTGGCCAGCGTCGCCGCCCGAACGCGGATCTCCGGGCAGAGCGGACGGATCTTTTCGGCCAGCGCCTCAAGGGCTGCCTGTTTGGTATCGGGGTCCGAAGGCGACCCGTGTGCAACGATGATGACTGTTTTCATGGGGGCTATGATAGCGCCTCGGGCGGCGGCGGCAATCCTCGGGCGAGATGGTCAAGACCATGTGCCTGCTCAGAGTTAATACGCTTTAACTCCCTCTAAATACTCTATTTTTAAGGGCTATTCTTTTGCGTCAGGTGACGTTCTGACATATACACATAGAGACCGGCCAGGAAGGCCAGGACCAGATAGAGTTTCACGTGTGGTGCGTAGGGGTGCACGTGGGGTGGTGAGGGTTCTGGTAGGGGTGCCGGAACCCTCATTTTTATGTCAGACCTTGGGTTTGCGGTCAGTCGGGATCGGTCTCTGCCATCGCGCAGACGATACGCCATTCCTCCTCGGTCACCGGCTGCACCGAGAGCCGCATCGAGGTCACCAGAGACATGTTCGACAGGCGCGGCTCGGCCTTCACATCGGCCAGTGTCACCGGCTTTTTCACCGGACGCACGGCACGCAAATGCACGCAGTCCCAGCGTGGATCATCGGTGGTGCTATCGGGCGCGCTTTCGGCGCTGACCTCGCAGATACCCACGACTTCCTTACCGATATTGGAATGGTAGAACAGCCCGCGATCGCCGATCTTCATCTCGCGCATATTATTACGCGCCAGATAGTTACGGATCCCGTCCCATTCCTCGCCCGCCTCGCCTTTTTCAACGAGCTGGTCCCATGAGAACTTGTTGGGCTCGGATTTGAACAGCCAGTAGCGCATCAGATGACCTTCTTCCATTCGGTGATCGACACGCTGTCGAACAGCCCTGCCTTGCCATAGGGCTCGTTATCGACCCAGGCCTGTGCGGCATCCATACTGTCGGTATCGAGGATCACCAGAGACCCGCACATATCGCCATTCTCGATGAAGGGGCCGGCCTGGGCTACGATGCCCGTCTCTTTCATATAGACCAGATGGGCCTCGCGGTTATCGAGACGGGTTTGCAGATGGCCCGCTTTGTCGCGGCAGATCACGGCGTAGAACATTCATTCCTCCTTCAAAGGGCGCGACAGAAGCGCCAGAGTGGCCTGGGCCACGGTCATCCGGTTATCGCAGAGCGCGGCGATCATCACCGCAATGGGCATTTCGATGCCGCCTTTTTCGGCCATCCGCGCGACGGCATGGGCGGTGGCCACACCTTCGACCGTCACATTGGGGTCGATGGTCTCGCCCGCACCCAGCGCGAAGCCATGGCGGAAATTGCGCGACTGGCTGGAGGTGCAGGTGAGCGCCAGGTCACCGAAGCCCGCAAGCCCCGAAAGCGTCTCGGCGCGCGCGCCACGGGTCACGGCCAAGCGGGTCATCTCGGCAAAACCGCGGGTCATCAGCGCAGCGCGGGTGGAATCGCCCATACCTGCGCCCATGACGACGCCTGCGCCAATCGCGATGACGTTTTTCAAGGCGCCGCCAAGCTCGGCCCCCGTGGTGTCGGAGCTGCGGTAGAGCCGCAGGGTGGGCGTCGAGAGTTGTTCCTGTAGCGCCTCGGCCCCGTCCTCGCAGGCCAGTGTCAGGGCCGTGGGTAGGCCGCGCCCGATATCGGCGGCAAAGCTGGGGCCGGTCAGGATCGCCGCGCGCGCCTCCGGCACGGTGGAGCGGATCAGCGCGGTCGGGCCGAGGCCGGTGCTCAGGTCGATCCCCTTCGAGCAGCTGACCAGTGTCTTGCCTTTCAGGCGCTGGGCATGAAGGGCCAGAAACGCGCCCGTCTGCTGCATCGGCAGCGCCAGCAGAATGGTCTGAGCCGCACAGGCGGTCTCGAGATCCGCGGTCACGGTAATTGCCTCGGGCAGGGTCAGGCCCTTCAGCCGTTTGGAATTCTCGCGCGTTGTCTGCAGCAGTTGCGCCTGCTCCGCGTCGCGTGACCAGAGCGTGACGGGCCCATTTTGCGACAGGCTGATGGCCAGCGCGGTGCCGAATGCGCCCGATCCCAGAACGGAAATCATGCTTTGGCCCCTTTTTTGCCGGAGCCCAGAAGCGGTGCGGCCTTGCGGTCCAGGGGCCAGCGCGGACGCGCGACCAGATCCATCTGGTCGGTATGTCCGAGGCGGAAACGTTCTATCCCCGCCCAAGCGATCATTGCGGCATTATCGGTGCATAGCCGCAGAGGCGGCGCCACGAAACGGGCGCCGGATTCGGCAGCCACAGATTCGAGCCCCGCGCGGATGGCGCGGTTCGCGGCCACGCCACCGGCCACCGCAAAACCGGGGGTCTCGGGGGCGAGCGCCATATATTCGGCCAGAGCACGGCGGGATTTCTTGACCAGCACATCCGTGACCGCGGCCTGAAAACTGGCGCAGATATCACGGCGGATCGCGCGGGGCAGGCCGCCATGCCGGGCCACGACCTCGTCACGGGTGCGCAGAAGGGCCGTCTTCAGTCCCGAGAAGGACATATCGCAATTGGGCCGGTCCAGCAGCGGCCGCGGGAAGGCGAAGGCTTTCGAATCCCCGCCCTCTGCCTCGGCTTCCACATTCGGGCCGCCGGGTTGCGGCAGGGCCAGCAGCTTGGCGGTCTTGTCGAACGCCTCACCCGGTGCATCGTCGATCGTGCCACCTAAGCGGGTGAATTCCTCGGGGCCATGCGCGATCAGGAATTGGCAATGCCCCCCCGAGACCAGCAGCATCAGATAGGGATAGGCCATATCATCGGTCAGGCGCGGGGTCAGCGCGTGACCGGCCAGATGGTTGACCCCCACAAGCGGCAGGCCGGTGCCTGCGGCGATCCCCTTGGCACACATCACCCCCGACATCACGCCGCCAATCAGCCCCGGTCCTGCGGTCACTGCGATCCCGTCCAGATCGCCCAGATCCACGCCGGACAGTTCCAGCGCCTGCTCGACACAGAAATCAAGCTTTTCTGCATGGGCACGGGCCGCGATCTCGGGGACCACGCCGCCGAAGGCTGCATGCAGATCGGTCTGGCCCGACACGACGCTCGCCAGAATCTCGGTTCTGGTTTCGTTGGTGCCCGTCCCACTCTGGCGCACGATGGCGGCAGCCGTATCGTCACAGCTGGATTCGATCCCAAGGAAGGTAAGTGTACGGGCCATGGTGCCTCGATTGCGAATGGGTTATGGCTCAGGTATCACTGCGGGCGGCGTGAGACAATCCATAGCCGCCCTATCCGCACTCTGCATAGAGGATGCCGATGCCTGCACCGCCCGTATTGCTGCTGACCCGTCCCGCAGAGGCGAATCTCCGCTTTCTGGGCGAGCTGCGGCAGGCGGGGGTGGAGATGCGCGCTATCTGCTCTGCGCTCCTGCGGATCGAGCCGGTTGTCCCCGAAGATGCGCCCGATGGCGATCTGGTCTTTACCTCGCAACAGGCGGTGGCGCCGTTCGTTGCGGCCTTCGGGGCCCGGGGACATGCGTGGTGTGTGGGCGCGCGGACGGCAGCAGTGGCACAGGCGGCGGGTTTTACGGTGACCTGCGCCGAAGGCACGGCCCGCGCGCTGGAGGCGCGGATACTGGCCGAGGGCGGGCAGGGTCCCTTTACCCATATCTGTGGGGACCAACTGGCCTATGATCTGGTCGCAGGTCTGCGCGCGCGCGGGCGTGCAGCAAAGGCGCTGCAGATCTACAGGCAGCTGGAACAGGCTCCGACCCCCGAGGCGATGGCGGTTCTTTCAGGAGAAGCCCCTGTTTTGGTGCCACTTTTTTCACCGCGTAGCGCGGCGATCTTCACGAAATATTTGCCGAAACCGCACGCCCCCCTATACCTTGGCGCAATCAGCACTACTGTATCACGGCAGCTCACTGCGGTGTCAGGCGCCTATATCGGGGTTTCACGGGAAACACATGCGGCCGCTATGGTCGCGCTGGTCAAGGCTTTGGCATCCCGCAGTGTTGCGTCTTGAAGATCTGTGGATGCGGGGGCTAGAGTGGCCTCGGCCCACTTTAGGAATTGCGTAGGAGGAGTTGCCGTGGCTGCACCCGGGAAGAAGAAATCGGCGAAGACTGATGCAGCTAAGGATGAAAGCATAACGCCCGCATCCGGAACGGCACCGAACACGGAGACACCCGCAACGGGTGCGCCCAAGGCGGATGAGGCGGTTGATCAGGCCCTTCCTGCCGACAAGGACGATACCGCGCCGGTTGACACTCCCGTGACTGATGCGCCCGAGGCAGACATATCCGCGCCGGAGACGCCCGAAGAGGCACCAGCTGTGACCGGCACCGGGGCGGATACCGTAGACGCATCTGACGAGACCGACCCGCTTGAGGGCCATAAGGAGAGTCTCGCCTCGGAGACGGCTTTCGGCACCGATGATGTGGTGGATGCCGAGCAGAAAGACTTGGATCAAAAGGACTGGTCTTCCGACGCAGAGCCTGAAACGCCTATCGCCGAGGAGAAGAAGCCCGAACCCGTGGCCTCGGTTGCAGCACCGGCTCCTAGCGCTGGCCCTGTGATCGAGAAGCGTGGCGGTTTCGGCCCTGTTCTGGCGGGTGGAGTGATTGCGGCCGTGATCGGCGCGGCGGCGGCGCTCTGGGTTCTTCCGCAGCTGCCCGAGAATATTCAGGCCAGGTTCTTCCCGGCCCCTGCGGCTCCCGATAATTCGGCGATGGAAAACCAAGTGGCGGATCTATCCTCACAGCTGAGCGCGATCACGCAAAGCGTCTCGGCCTTGCAGGACAATATCGCCTCGCTTGGTCAGGCGGGCGATACCTCGGGTCTGCAAAGCCAGCTCGACGCGCTGCAATCCAAGCTCGATGGTCTGACCGGCCCCGATGCCGACGCCGCCAAGGAGGCCGAGCGTCAGGCCCGTGCCCGTGCCGCGATCGCCGAACTACAGGCGGCGCTCACCAACGGCACTCCAATTGCCGATCCGGTGGCTATGGCGCGGGACGCCCAGCTTGATGTCCCCGCGGCGCTGGGCACGGAACCCGAAAGCGTCAAGGCGCTGCAGGAGGCCTTTCCCGCACCGGCGCGCCAAGCGCTTGATGCGGCGCGGCGTGCCGATGCCGGTGACAGTCTGGGTGCCAAGCTCGAGACGTTCCTGCTGACACAGACAGGCGCACGGTCGGTTGCGCCCAAAGAGGGGAACACCCCCGATGCCATCCTGTCGCGCGCGCAGGCCGCCGTCGACAAGGCCGATTTCAAAACCGCCATCACCGAGATTTCCGCCCTGCCGCAGGTGTCGCAAGACGCGCTGTCGGGCTGGGTCGATCAGGCACAGACCCGTGTCGCCGCTGAGGAGGCAGTCTCGTCGCTTGCCTCGCAGGTCCAATAAGGAGGGACGGCCATGCTTTGGTCATTCATCAAAATCGCTGTCTTTCTGATCGCGGTCACTGCTGTCACCTATGGCGCGATGACGCTGGCAAGTTCTGCTGATGGGGTGCAGGTCGTGCTGGCGGGGGTCGAGTATAATCTTGGTCCGGTGCAGGCGATCATTGCCGTTCTCGTGCTGATCGTCGCGGTCTTCGTCTTCCTGAAGGTTGTGGGCTTTGTGGTGGCGCTCCTGCGGTTCCTCGTGGGCGACGAGACCGCGCTGACCCGCTATTTCGACCGCTCGCGCGAGCGCCGCGGTTACAAGGCGTTGGCGGATGGTATGATCTCGGTCGCCTCGGGAGAAGGCCGTCTGGCGTATAATCAGGCCAAGAAGGCGCAGAAATTGCTTGGCCGCCCCGAGCTGACCAATCTTCTGGTGGCACAGGCCGCCGAGACCAAGGGTGACACCAAGAAAGCGACCGAGGCCTATAAGCTCCTGCTGTCCGACCAGCGCACCCGTTTCATCGGTGTGCGTGGGCTGATGCGCCAGAAGCTGGCCGAGGGCGATACAGACACCGCGCTGGCACTGGCGCAGAAAGCCTATGCACTGAAGCCCTCGCATCAGGACACGCAGGATACGCTTCTGAAGCTGTCCACGGAAAAAGGCGCATGGGGCGACGCCCGCAAGGTCATCAGCTACAAACGTCATAGCGGTCTGCTCCCGAAGGATGTCGCCAAACGCCGCGACGCTGTTCTGGCGCTGCAGGAAGCCAAGGGCATTCTGGATGAGGGGGCGAGCATCGAGGCACAGGAAGCCGCGATTGCCGCCAACAAATCCTCGCCCGATCTGATTCCTGCAGCCGCGATGGCCGCGCGCTCCTATATCGGGAAAGGCAAACCCAAAAATGCAGAGCGGGTGATCCGCAAGGCATGGGAAGCCCAGCCGCATCCCGATCTGGCGGCCGCCTATGCCGCCATCGCGCCCGAGGAGACGCCGCAGGCCCGCCTCAAGCGCTTCCAGAAGCTTCTGGTCCTGCGTCCCGATCACGAAGAAACCCGTCTTCTGCGCGCCGAGCTGAACATTGCCGCCGAGAACTTCCCCGAGGCGCGCCGTGCGCTGGGGCATCTGGCCGATACCCATCCCACCTCGCGCGTGCTGGCCATCATGGCGGCGGTCGAGCGGGGCGAGGGCTCGGATGATGCGGTGGTGCGCGGCTGGCTGGCTCGGGCGCTGACTGCGCCGCGTGGCCCGCAATGGTGCTGTGACGCCTGCCAGAATATCCAGAGTGACTGGACGCCGGTCTGTGACAATTGCGGTGGTTTCGATACGCTCAGCTGGCGCGAGCCGCCAAAAACGGACCAGCCCCTGCCGCATGGCGCGGAGATGCTGCCGCTGATCGTGGGCGCACCTGCGGTGATGCCGGAATCGGAAGCCGCACGGAAGGCGGAAGAGGCCGGTGTCGAGGTCGAGGAAGCGGAGATCGTGACGGGGGCTACCGAGGAGACCGTCATCGTGACCAAACCCGAAACGGAGGGCGACATAGCCCCCGAAGTCACTGAAACCGAAGAAGTTCAAAAGAAATCTGCTTTGGGATAAATTAGGGGCTACACATCCCCGACGCGGCATGCTAATTGCCGCGCCACAGTGTGCCGCTGTAGCTCAGCTGGTAGAGCACGTCATTCGTAATGATGGGGTCGGGGGTTCGAGTCCCTTCAGCGGCACCACGCTATTCAGAAAACCCGTCTGGCTCAGGTCAGGCGGGTTTTTCTTTTGTGCGTTATTTCTGGAGCGCCGGTCCCAGCAGGATGACCGCCATCCCGATCACGCATAGCGTGCCGCCGATCAGGTCCCAGCGGGTCGGGATCTGGCGCTCGATAAGCCACAGCCACAGGATCGATGCGCCGATATAGATGCCGCCATAGGCGGCATAGGCGCGGCCTGCGAACTCCGCCTGCGAGCGTGTCAGCAGATAGGCGAAAAGCGCGAGACAGAGCGCACCTGCCACCAGCCAGAGCGGGCTTTTGCCCAGACGCAGCCATGCCCAGACCGCGAAACATCCGCCGATCTCGGCAAAGGCGGCAAGCAGATAGAGACCGAGGGTGGGCAGAAGGAGGGGCATCATGGACAGGTCTTCGCATCTGAGGAGCGCCCGTAGCATAGGCGATCTTCTCTATTCGTCAAAATGCCCGTTTATTCAACGCTTTCATGAGGCTGGTGCCGTTAATCTCCGATCCGGCATTGAACTGTCACCTACGCGCGATACACTTCCATGAAACATAAGGGTAGCGCATGACGATATTGGTTTTCACGGATCTCGACGGAACGCTTCTGGACCATGAAACCTATAGTTTTGCGCCCGCGCTTCCCGCGATCAGAGCCCTGAAGGAACGCGGTGCGATCATTGTGCTCGCCAGCTCCAAGACCGCGCCCGAGATTGCCGACCTGCATGATGCGCTCGGGCTCGGCGATATGCCAATCATCGCGGAAAACGGTGCCGCGCTGATGACGCGGGACCAGATCACCACACAGAGCGATGCCTATCGCGATCTGCGCCATGCGCTGGACGGGCTGCCCGGGGAATTGCGCCGTTGTTTCACGGGGTTTGGCGATATGGATGTGGCTGGAGTTGCGGCCTCGACCGGATTGCCGCTCGCGCAGGCCGCGAAAGCCAGGGCCCGGGCCTTTTCCGAACCGGGGATCTGGACGGGCAGCGAGGCGCAGGAAGAAGCGTTTGTTTCCGCTTTGTCCCGTAGCGGGATTTCGGCACGGCGGGGCGGGCGCTATCTGACGCTATCTTTTGGGGGCACTAAAGCGGGGCAGATGCAGGCGGTCATCGACCGCTACCGGCCTGATCTGACGATTGCTCTGGGGGATGCGCCCAATGACCGCGAGATGATCGAGACTGCCGATATCGGGGTGGTGATCCACAATACCCATGGCAACGGTCTGCCCGCGCTTGCCGGAGAAAAAGACGGGACCATAAGGCGAACACAGGCCGAAGGCCCTGCCGGATGGAACGAGGCGATACTGGCGATTCTTGCCGATTACGAGAAAGAGGAGGGCTGACATGGCCGATTTCCAACAAAACGGGAACATCACCCATTTCCATAATCTGCGGAGCCGCTCGAACGAGGAGCTGGTCTACGAGATCAGCACCTATGCGCAGAGCCGGAAGATCTCGCTGATCCTGCCGAGCCTCTATTCCGAACTGGAGGGGCCGGCACTGGCCAATATCGTTCAGGAACTGTCCAAGGTTTCCTATCTCAACCGGATCATCATTGGGCTCGACCGTGCAGACGAGGCGCAATACCGCCATGCGCGCAGCTTCTTTGCGGATCTGCCGCAGAAGACTACCGTGATCTGGAATGACAGCCCGCGGATGAAGGCGCTGTTCGAGCGGCTGGAGGTGCTGGGCTTGGCGCCACAGGAGCCGGGCAAGGGCAAGAATGTTTGGGGCTGTATCGGCTATCTGATCGGTTGTGCCGATAGCGCGGTGATGGCGATCCATGATTGCGATATCGTCACCTATAACCGCGAGCTTCTTGATAGGCTTGTCTATCCGGTGGCCAACCCGTCTTTCCCCTATCAACTGTCCAAGGGCTATTATGCGCGGATCGGCAATGACAAGCTGAACGGGCGGGTCACGCGGCTTCTGGTCAGCCCGATCCTGATCGCGCTGAAACGGGTGGTGGGAGATCGTGATTACCTCGATTACCTGCGGGCGTTCCGCTATATCCTGTCGGGCGAGTTTGCCATGCGCACGCAGATGCTGCCCGATCTGCGTATCCCGTCGGACTGGGGGTTGGAGATTGGTGTGCTGTCCGAAGCATGGCGCAATCTGGGACGGGGTGCGATCTGTCAGGTGGAGATCGCCGACGCCTATGACCACAAGCATCAGGAGACGAGTCCCGAGGATGCGAGCGCCGGTCTGAATCGCATGTCCTCGGATATCTGCAAGGCGCTCTATCGCAAGCTGGCCGCCGATGGCACGGTCTTTACGCCGGAGATGTTCCGCACGCTGAAGGCCACCTATTACCGCCGCGCGCTGGATCTGCTGGAGGCCTATTACAATGATGCCAAGATGAACGGGCTGCGCGTGGACCGCCATGGCGAGGAGCAGCATATCGAGCTGTTTGCCGAGAATATCGTGAAGGCGGGGCAGGTGTTTCTGGAAAATCCCGAGGAGCGCCCCTTCATCCCTACATGGAACCGCGTGAATGCTGCCGATCCGACCTTCATCGCCGATTTCCATAAGGCCGTGGCGGAGGACGAGGCCGAGTTTGCCCCTGCCTGATCCGAAATGGATGCCGGGCTCTGGCGCCCGGCTTTCAGCTTATGCGCGGTTGGTGATCCAGCGACACTGATAGGGCGCCATGGTGAGCGTGGTCTCCGGTCCGCCATCGATCAACTCGCCTGACAGGATATCGAACCAGCGCTGTCCGTCGATCAGATTGAGATCGCCGGTTCTGACCGTCACCTCTTCATCGCTGACATTATGGATCGCGAAGATAGACTGTGCCCGATCCAGCGACTGGCGCCAGATGCCGAACAAACGGGGATCGAGATGCAGGGTAAACTGCGTGGCATTGGGGTGGAGCGCGGGCTGGCGGGCGCGCAGGCGCAGACGCTCGGACAGGGCGCTAAGAACGCGGCTCTGGTTGCTCTCGTAATCGGCCAGCTTGGCACGGAGTTCGGGATAGAACCATTTGTGACGGTTGATCGCGCGGTTCATGCCGCGCCGTTCCACGGCTTCATGGTCATTGGGGGTGGCCAGCATCGAGTGGATGTAGAAGGCGGGAATACCCTCGAGCGACATCACGATGGTCTGCGAGCACAGGAAACGCTTGATATGGAACTCGTCTTCGCCCTTGAAAGTGCGGCCCATCGCCTCGAAGAAACCGCAGTTCAGCTCGTAGGGGCTTTCCGACCCGTCGGGTAGCGAGCGCATCGACACCAGGCCGCCGATTTCGCGGATCGTGTCGATGACCTTCTCCTTCTCGGCCTCGGGCAGAACCCCTTCGGCGGGGCGCATTCCGATCCCGTCATGGCTGGCGGTGAAGTTGAGATAGGCACAGCCCAGAGGTGCGGGAGGCATGGTGCGCTGCCATTCGAGCAGATAACGGGCGGTGCCCGACATCATGGCATGCAGGATTAGCGGTGGCAGCGGGAAGTTATAGACCGCATGCGCCTCATCTCGATCCCCGAAATAGCTAAGGTTCTCGGCCTTGGGGACGTTGGTCTCGGTCAGAAGGATGACGTTCTCGGCGGCATAGTCGCATAGCAGGCGCATCAGTTGGATGATCGCATGGGTCTGGGGCAGGTGGATACAGTTGGTCCCAACCTCTTTCCACAGGAAGGCCACCGCATCGAGCCGCAGGATCTGCACGCCCGCATCCACATGAAGGCGGATGATGCGCAGGATCTCGAGCAGGACCTCGGGGTTGCGGAAATCGAGATCGACCTGATCATGGCTGAAGGTGCACCAGACATGACGTTTGCCATTGGGCGTATCCACGGCCTGCAGCAGCGGCGTGGTGCGCGGGCGGGTCACCTGGCTCAGATCATCCGAAGGCCGCGCCTCGTAGAAGAACTTGTCGAACGGGGCCTGCCCTTGCCGGTAGGCATTGAACCACACTCCCTGACTGGACACATGGTTGAGCACCAGATCGGACATCAGGTGGAACTCGGACCCGATCCGGCTGATATCAGGCCAGTCTCCCAAAGCCGAATTCACCTTGCGATAATCGGTGACCGCGAAGCCGTCATCGGAGGTATAGGGGAAGAAGGGCAGGATATGGACGCCATTCACCACGCCCTTCATATAGCTCAGAAGGAAGTCATTGAGGAGATCCAGCGGTTTATGGGCACCATCGGTGATCGAGTCGCCATAGGTGATGAGCACCGCATCCGATTGGGACCACAGGTTGTTGCCCGGAACACGGGGCCGTTTGCGCCGGTGCGTGCCTTCGGGCCAGAACGCGTCAATGACCTGACTTGCCATAATATCGGGATCGAAATCGGGATAGACATCTTCGAGAAGGTCGGCAATGCGGGCGCTCAGGGAACCGTTGGTCTTGGACATACGCGGGTGTTGCTCCGGGAAATGACTGGAAAAACCGTTGTTTTCCCGATCCTAGGGCAGTCTGGCCGGAGAGGTCCAGCAGAGAGCGCGCTTCACCCGTTCATCCATCAGGGGGGCTGCTGAAATTTTGGGCTCGCGCGACGTAGGGGCCTTGTCCATCACAAGAAAAAGCCGCCCCGAAAGGACCGGAGCGGCAGTGCCAAAGGATTAGGTGCTTAAAACCATCGGCCTATGGCCGTTAGCCTGATTATGCCTCCATCGGTAAGGGACTGGTATGACATGGCTGTAATGCTGCAGCCTGTCACCGCGGCGGGACCATGCCCCATCCATGTGCCGGAGGTGGCGATACTGCCAGTGATGACAGGGGCCGTGCTGAAGGCTGCCGGATAGGTCCAAGGCAGGGCGGCGGATTGGAAGAGGCTGCCCGCAGCGGTAGAGATTGCGCCGATCGTGATCTCGGGCGAGAGGCAGAGCATCAATCCGCTCGCCAGTTTGTAATAGCTGCCATCCGTGGTCTCACCGCGCTCGAACAGTGCGCCCGCCGTCTGGGAGACCGTGCCAAGAATGGCCGAACCGCTCAGGGCTGTATC
Source organism: Thioclava kandeliae (assembly GCF_040297545.1). Lineage (NCBI taxonomy): Bacteria > Pseudomonadati > Pseudomonadota > Alphaproteobacteria > Rhodobacterales > Paracoccaceae > Thioclava > Thioclava kandeliae. Next base: position 129,179 of record NZ_JAYWLC010000006.1, on the reverse strand, counting down.
GATGACGGCCCCTTGTGGCAGGCGGGCCTGTCCGCTTGTGGCCTCGAGTGACAGCGCTGTGGCCCAGCTTGAACCATCCGCGCTGACCTTGATGGCGAAATCATCGCTGCCCGCGCAGCCCATCTCGGCACGACCCGACCATCCGGTCTGGAACAGCAGGCTGCCGGTGTTTTCCGCCAGCGCTTTGTTGATCTTCAGCTGGTGGCTGGTGCCGGCATGCGTCAGCAGCGTGGCCTCCGACGCCACCGCCAGCCGGTTTGTGTCATCGGCTGCCGTGCTTATACCAAGGCGCTCGACCTCCAGCGCGCCGGAAAACAGCCCAGTCCATTGCGCGCCCGTCCAGATCAGCGATTGCGCCTCATCCGCGATATAGGCCTGCCATCCCGTGCGGGGCGGGTAAAAGCGCCAGGCCTCACCACCCCATTGCGCCACCGCCCCCTCATTGCCTGCCCATGCGCCGGTCGCGCCAACGGGGAGGATATAACGTGCGCCTGTCTCGGGGGTGGCGGGCGGCGTCATTATGCTACGGCTCGTCACAGAGAGTTGGACGAGCGCATCCAGAATATCGATCGCCTCGTTATGGGTGACATGTTTCTGGGCTTGGGACGCCTGGATGAAGGGCAGGGACAGGTTTGCGGAAATATCGGACATCGGGTTCCTCACATGCCGGAATGCGTTATCCGAAGCTTAGGTGGCAAAATGTGACCCGTTCTTTAGTCCTCCGTGCGCAGGGTGTTGCGCTGGGCATTGCGCTTGTGCTCTGTGGCTATCGCAGGCGCAACGTGTTACCACCTGCGCGAATTTGACTGCGGAGTGCCCTTATGGCCCAATCCATCAACGCATCCGAGAGCCTGCGGGTCGCGCGAGAGGTTCTGACCATCGAAGCTGACGCCCTGCGCGATCTTGCTTCCGAGATGCCTGCCGATTTTGTGCCGGCGCTTGAGAGGATCATGAAGATCAATGGGCGTGTCATCGTCTGCGGGATCGGTAAGTCGGGCCATGTCGGGCGCAAGATTGCGGCAACGCTGGCCTCCACCGGCACCCCCTCGTTCTTCGTACATGCGGCAGAGGCCAGCCATGGTGATCTGGGCATGGTGACCGAGGCCGATATCTGCCTGCTGATCTCCAACTCGGGCGAGACTTCCGAGCTGCGCGATATGATCTACCATACCCAGCGGTTCTCGATCCCGCTGATCGCGATCTCGTCGAACCCCGAGAGCACGCTGATGAAAGCGGCCGATTACAGGCTGACGCTGCCCAAACTGCCCGAGGCCTGTCCGATGGGCATGGCGCCGACCACCTCGACCACGCTGACACTGGCGCTGGGCGACGCGCTGGCGGTGGCGCTGATGGAGCTGCGCGGGTTCAAAGATACCGATTTTGGCGTCTTCCACCCGGGCGGCAAACTGGGGGCGCAGATGCGTCGCGTCTCCGAGATGATGCATGCCGATGCCGCGCTTCCCTTTGTAGATTACACAGCGCCGATGTCCGATGTGCTTCTGGAAATGAGTGCGAAGGGCTTCGGCGTTGCCATCGTCATGAAGGACGGCAAGCTCTTCGGTGTGATCTCCGATGGGGATTTGCGGCGCAATATGGACGGGCTGATGCAGGCCGATGCCGCAAAGGTCGCAAACAAGACACCGGTCACAATTGCGCCGGATACTCTTGCAGCCGAGGGGCTGGCAATTCTAAATCAGAAAAAGATCTCGGTGCTTCTGGTCGTCGAGAATGAAAAGCCGGTAGGTCTGCTGCATGTGCATGATTTCCTGCGCGGCGGCGTGATGTAGGCCATTGGTCGGAAGGGACGAATGATGAGCGTAGATAAAATCGTCACCATCGGTGATATCGAAATCGGCGGGACTAATCCCTTTGCCCTCATCGCGGGGCCTTGCCAGCTCGAGAGCCTCGACCATAGCCGTATGATGGCCGAAAAGATTGCCGAGGCCTGCGCTGCGACCGGCACGAAATTCATCTTCAAAGGCAGCTACGACAAAGCGAACCGGTCGTCGATCAGCACCCAGCGCGGGATTGGCATCGATGAGGGTCTCGGGATCCTGTCGAAGATCCGTGAGGAATTTGGCTGTCCGGTGATTACGGATGTGCATGACGCACACCAATGTGCACCCGTGGGCGAGGCCGTTGACGTGTTGCAGATCCCCGCATTCCTCTGCCGTCAGACGGATCTTCTTCTCGCAGCAGGCGAGACCGGTCGGGCCATCAACGTGAAGAAGGGCCAGTTTCTGGCGCCTTGGGATATGGAAAACGTCGCCAAGAAGATCGCGTCGACCGGCAACGAGCGGATCATGCTTTGCGATCGCGGCACGTCCTTCGGATATAACACGCTGGTGACCGATTTCCGCGGTCTGCCGATCATGTCGCGCACGGGCTATCCGGTCGTCTTCGATGCGACCCATTCCGTGCAGCAGCCGGGCGGGCAGGGCACCACTTCGGGTGGCCAGCGGGAATTTGCGCCGGTTCTGGCGCGCGCGGCCTGTGCGGTTGGCGTTTCGGCACTGTTTATCGAGACCCATCAGGATCCCGACAACGCCCCCTCCGACGGACCGAATATGATCCCGATTACCCAGATGGCTGATCTTATCGGTGAACTTTCCGCCTTCGATCGGGTGCGTAAGGGGCTGTAAACCAGCCCCTTAGGCCTCCTGCTCGAAGAAGATGAAGCTGTCAGCGCTTTCGAAGCTGAGGGCCGCGTCATCATACTGATCGAGCGGATCCAGTTCTGCCATGCTGTCAAGCGCACCCTCTGCGACCAGATTGTAGTCGTAATCTCCGGCGGCAGTTGCTCCAGCACCGGCGCTCGGCATCCAGTCAAAATCCGCAGCGTCTGCGAGTGCGGTGGCGCCGGTTGTGCTGGGATCTGCTGTAAAAGCATGGTTATCGTCGAGCAGGACACTGATATCTGCCGTGTAGAAGTCGTCTCCGGCTTCCATCATCATGAGTATTTCAGCCGTTGTAATGGGCGCTTCTTCGACATCATCGATGATGATCGGCTGTTCGACCTGAATCGTCTCGGGATAGTCGATACTGACAGTTGTCGGAACCGACACGAACGCGCCGAGGCTGAAGGCCGCTTGGGCCGTATTGCCGAGTTCTGCTTGGAAAAGGCCGATCAGGCCACCCAGATTGGGCGATGCGGAAGCAGCATGCTCCGTCATCCCCGGACTAATAACAGTGCTTTCCATCCTTCACTCCCTGAATAAATTCCGTAGCGTCAGGATGCGCGTTATGGGTTTATGAAATACTTATGAGGCAAGCTTAGGTTGAGTTAGGATAGATAAACTTTGCAAGGCACTGGGAGCGGGGCGTTCTTACGTTCCAAAGTTTTCCGTAATTAAATGCCATCTGCGTGAAACTTGTGCCCATTGCATGACGTATCTTGTAGCATGAGGCGTAAATCACCGGAGAAACAATGTCCCTAGATGTATCTGCGAATCCTCTCCTGAGGCCGCGAGTCGCCGTTATCGGAGGCGGGATTTCGGGGCTTTCGGCCGCTTGGGCGCTGAGCGGGAGCTATGACGTAACACTCTTCGAGGCCGAGATGCGGCTTGGTGGCCATGCGCGCACGGTGATGGCGGGCCGATCGGGGCAGCAACCCGTTGATACCGGTTTTATCGTGTTCAATTATGCCAATTACCCGCATCTGACGCGGCTCTTCGATACGCTTGATGTGCCGGTGATCCGCTCGGATATGAGCTTCGGAGCCTCGATCGACGAAGGGCGCATCGAATATGCCCTGAAGGATCTGCGCGGACTTACCGCCCAGCGGCGCAACCTCCTGCGTCCGGGCTTTCTGCGCATGGTACGCGATATTCTGGCCTTTAACGCACGCGCGCCCGAAGTTGCGGCCCGCGATGATCTGACGGTGGACGAACTCATCGGGCAGATGGGGCTCGGGCAATGGTTCCGCGACTATTATCTCCTGCCGATCTCCGGAGCGATCTGGTCCACCCCCTCGCAGGAGATCGGTGCCTTTCCTGCCCGCTCTCTGGTCCGGTTCTTTGAAAACCACGCGCTGCTTTCGGCCACGGGACAGCACCAGTGGTGGACTGTGAAGGGTGGTTCTACACAATATGTAGAGCGCCTGTTGCGGGCTCTGCATTTGCGGGGCGTGGATCTGCGATCCAGGACGCCAGTCACGTCCGTCAAACGGCATAGCGAGGGCGTGACGGTCAGCAGTGCAGGCATGCTTCCCGAAGATTTCGATCAGGTGGTCATGGCTTGCCATTCGGATCAGGCGATGCGGCTTCTGGCTGATATGGATCCTGTCGAGCACCGGCTCCTTTCGGCGATCCGATACCGGCCCAATGATATGGTCCTGCATTGTGACGAGGCGGCGATGCCCAAGCGGCGCGCCTGTTGGTCATCCTGGGTCTATCAGGCCGATCACCGTCATGAGGAAGCAAAGCTCGGCGTCAGCTACTGGATGAACCGGTTGCAGCAGATCCCCGAGAGCGATCCGCTTTTTGTCAGCCTCAATCCGCAATTCGCGATCGACGAGCGCAAGATTTACGATAGCAAGACATTCTATCATCCGGTGTTCGACCGCGAGGCGGTGGCGGCGCAAGCGGGCATTGCCGCGCGTCAGGGTCTGCGCAATACATGGTTTGCAGGCGCATGGCTGCGTCATGGCTTCCATGAGGACGGGATCGCCTCTGCCATGAGGGTGGCCCGCGGGCTTCTGCCGCTGGCGCAGCAGTCTCCACTCCTACCCGCAGGGATGGGGCGACCGGAAATCGGGGCAGTTGCATGACCGACTATTTGCCAGGTGAAACGGTGCATGTGCGCCGCGGCGCCATCGGTCACCGTTTCCGCTATCCGGTCGAGTATCTGTTTCTCGATCCCGAGGCCCCCGTTGGGCCGCGTTTTTTCTCGTATAACCGCTTCAACCTCTTTGCCTTCCATGACCGCGATCATGGCGGGGAGCGTGGCGCAGGCCAAGGAGCGGCGTGGGCACGACACGCCTTTGCGCAGGAGGGGCTGAGCGGCCCCTACCGGCTGCGCCTACTGGCCCAGCCGCGCATTCTGGGCCGTGTCTTCAACCCCGTCTGTTTCTGGATGGCCTTCCGCGGGGATGACCTGATCGCCGTGATTGCCGAGGTCAACAACACCTTCGGCGACCGGCATAGCTATCTATGTGCAAATGCCGGTTTTTCGCCCATCCGGCCCGCCGATGTGTTGGAGGCGCGCAAGATCTTCCATGTTTCCCCTTTTCAGGACATCGGCGGGGGCTATCATTTTCAATATGCAATTACGGCTACCCATGTGGTGATCCGGATCGATTTCCGTAACGGCGCGGAGGGGCTCATTGCGACCTATCGCGCGCCGAGGGTCGAGCTGACCGATCGCCGGATCGTCGGGGCCGTGCTGCGTCGCCCTTGGGCACCTGTGCGGATTATGGCGCTGATCCTGTGGGAGGCGCTCCGGTTGAAACTCAAAGGCGCGCGCTATCGCGATAGACCCGCCCCACCAAAGGAAGAACTGACCCGATGATGCCTTTCCTGAGTAACCGCCTGCGTCGCGAGTTTCTGGATACCTGTCAGGCCATTACCCAAGGCAGCCTCACTCTGCGTACGCCCGAGGGCGACATCCATCGCTTCGGTCAGGGTGGGCCCGAGGCCGATCTGGTGCTGCATGACTGGTCGGTGGTGGCGGCCATCGCCTCGCGCGGTGATATCGGTCTGGGCGAGACCTATGTGGCGGGGCTGTGGGATACGGCCTCCATCGAGAACCTGCTCACCGTGGCGCTCCTGAATTTCTCGGCGCTCGAGAATTACGCCTTTGCCAGCCCGTGGCAGAACCTGAAATTCCGCCTGATCGACCGGATCGTGCGGGCCAATTCGGTGAAGGGGGCCGCGCGCAATATCCGGGCGCATTACGATGTGGGCAACGAGTTCTACCAGCTCTGGCTCGACGAGGGCATGAGTTATTCCTCGGCGTTATTCACGCCCGAGGATAATGATCTGGCCCGTGCGCAAAACCGCAAGCTGGACCGAATCCTCGGTGGTTTGGGTAATGGCGAGCGGGTGCTGGAGATCGGCTGTGGCTGGGGCCATTTTGCCGAGCGTGCTGCCGAAAGCGGGCGCCATGTGACCGGCATCACCATCTCGCCGTCGCAGAAGGGCTATGCCGATGCGCGTCTGGATGGCCGCGCCGATATCAAGCTGCAGGATTACCGCAAGACCGAAGGGCGTTTCGATAATATCGTTTCCATCGAGATGATCGAGGCCGTGGGCGAAAAATACTGGCCGACCTATTTCGGCACGATCCGCGACCGGCTGAACGAAGGGGGCCGCGCGATGATTCAGGCGATCACCGTGTCGGATGCCTATTTCCCGAAATATCAGGCCAGCTCCGACTATATCCGCCAATACGCGTTTCCGGGCGGCATGCTTTTGTCGGATGGCAAGATCCGCGAACAGGCGGCCAAGGCAGGCATGAGGGTGCAGGAGGTCTTTGCCTTTGGTGAGGATTACGCCCAGACCTGCCGCATGTGGTCCGAGCGGCTGCGGGAGCGTGCGGCCAAGGCCACTGAGTTGGGTTACGGGCAGGAATTCCTGCGCGGCTGGCATTATTACCTCGAGGCCTGCGCCGCAGCCTTCCGCACCCAGCAATGCGATGTGGTGCAGGTGCAGATGGTGCGCGTCTAACGCTCGAAACACTCCGCGCGGCCGTCACGCTCGATCGTGGCGGCCCCGTCCATGATCGCATTCGCACGACGCGACAGGAAGGCCGAAGGATGGGCTGCATCGCGCTCCTTGGGGTTTGGCAGCACAGCCGCCAGCAACGCCGCCTGACGGGCTGTCAGCTTGTCGGGCGTGGTGCGGAAATAGCGGAAAGCCGCGGCATTGATCCCGAAGACGCCTTCATCGAACTCGGCCACGTTCAGATAGACCTCGAGGATGCGGCGCTTGTTCCAGATGAACTCGATAGCAGGGGTCAGGGCCGCCTCCATCGCCTTTCGCAGCCACGAACGCCCCTGCCAGAGGAAGACGTTCTTGGCGGTTTGCTGACTGATTGTGGAGGCGCCGCGCGAGGAGCCCTCATCGATCACCTTGCGGATCGCGCGCATGTCGAACCCCCAGTGACGGCAGAAATTCGCATCTTCGGCCGCTACGGCAGAGCGGGCCATGACCGGCGCGATATCGTCCATCGCGGCCCATTCATGATCGATGCCACCCAGACGACGCGCTTCGCTGAGCATGGTGATGGTCGTCGGCGGGTTGATAAACTTGTAAAGCACCACCACCGCCAGCACGGCGGCCAGCAGGATCAGGACGCCGCGCAGGACATGGGCGCGCAGCCATGCCACGGCGGTCGCGCGCGAGAGCGGCACCGATGCCTTCTTCGGGGCCGGTTTCTTCTTCACCGCTTTGGCGGTCTTGGGTTTGGAGCTTTTCGGTTTCGCCATGTCGCCATAAGTCCCTGAGCCTGCGGACAGGTCAAGCCTTCTGCCACGAAACGCGGCCAGATGCAGCCCCAAGGCCGCAGTTACCCACATGAAATTTTCATGGAAAAACGGGGCCGCTGGGGCCCCGTTCCATTATATTACTCTGCCGGAACCGCCTCGGGTTCATCCGAGAGCGGATAGGGCAGGGTCTGCAGCATCTCTTTCGGGCAGACCTGCAGGAAGTTGAGACGCTCGGTCTCCCAGTTCTGCAGGATGTCCGCGGCCTTGACCGAGCGGGTCTCCTCGTAATGACGCTCGATAAGGCCCTTCAGCTGAGCTTCCCAATGGCTATGGCCGATACCGCAGGTCACAAGCGATTCCGGATTGATCAGGTTTTCGGCCAGACCATCCGGATCGTAGAGATAGGCCATACCGCCCGTCATCCCCGCGCCGAAGTTCGCGCCGATCGAGCCAAGGATCACCGCCACACCGCCGGTCATGTATTCACAACCATTGGTGCCACAGCCCTCGATCACGACCCGCGCACCGGAGTTACGCACGGCGAAACGCTCGCCCGCACGGCCTGCCGCGAACAGGTAGCCATCGGTTGCACCGTAAAGCACGGTATTGCCGATGATGGTGTTCTCGGAGGCTTTCAGCGGCGAGATCATCGGCGGACGCACCACGATGATACCGCCCGACAGGCCCTTGCCGACATAGTCGTTCGCATCGCCCGACACCTCGATCTTGAGGCCCGGTGCCGCGAAGGCGCCCAGCGACTGGCCGGCAGACCCCGTCAGCTTCACCGTCAGATGGTCGGGCTGCAGCGCGTTGCGCATCCCGAAATTCTGCACGATGTGGCTCGAGGCGCGCGTCCCGATGGTGCGGTGCGTGTTGCGCACGGCATAGGAGAGCTGCATCTTCTCGCCTTCGTCGAAGAAGCGCGCGCCGTCACGGATGATTTCGGCATCCAGCGTATCGGGCACATAGTTGCGCGGCTTCGAGCGGTCATAGACGATCTTCTCCCAGCCATCCACGGTCAGCAGAAGCGGGTTGAGATCGAGATCGTCCAGATGGGCCGACCCACGCGAGACCTGCGTCAGAAGGTCGGCACGACCGATCACCTCATCGAGTGAGCGTGCGCCGATGGAGGCGAGGATCTCGCGGACTTCCTGTGCGTAGAAGGTGATCAGGTTGACGACCTTATCGGCGGTGCCGGTGAACTTCTTGCGCATCTCGGGGTCTTGGGTGCAGACGCCGACAGGGCAGGTGTTCGACTGGCACTGACGCACCATGATACAGCCCATCGCGATCAGGGCGGCGGTGCCGATACCGTATTCCTCGGCACCCATCATGGCGGCCATGACGATGTCACGCCCCGTGCGCAGACCGCCATCGGTCCGCAGCGTGACGCGGCCACGCAGGTTGTTCATCGCCAGAACCTGATGCGCCTCGGTCAGCCCCATCTCCCACGGCAGACCCGCGAATTTGATCGAGGTCGCCGGAGACGCGCCGGTGCCGCCATTATGACCGGACACGAGGATGACATCGGCCTTGGCCTTGGCCACGCCAGCGGCAATCGTGCCAACGCCCGAAGACGCCACCAGCTTCACCGTCACCTTGCAGCGCGGGTTGATCTGCTTGAGATCGTAGATCAGCTGCGCCAGATCCTCGATCGAGTAGATATCGTGGTGCGGCGGCGGCGATATCAGCGTGACACCCTTGGTCGAGTGACGCAGACGCGCGATCAGGTCGGTGACCTTCATGCCCGGAAGCTGGCCACCTTCACCCGGTTTCGCACCTTGGGCGACCTTGATCTCCAGCTCTTCGCAGTGGTTGAGATATTCGGCGGTCACACCGAAACGGCCCGAGGCCACCTGCTTGATCTTGGCGGACGGATTGTCGCCATTCGGCTCCGGCACGAAGTGGGCCGGATCCTCGCCGCCCTCACCGCTATCGGATTTCGCACCGATACGGTTCATCGCGACGTTCAGGAGTTTGTGCGCCTCGGGCGAGAGCGCCCCCAGCGACATGCCCGGCGTCACGAACCGCTTACGAATCGAGGTGATCGATTCCACTTCCTCGATCGGGACGGGCTTGCCCAGCGGCTTCACGTCCAGAAGGTCGCGGATATGGATCGGCGGGTTGGCCCGCATCATGGTGCTATACTGCTTCCACAGGTCATAGCTGGCGCGGTCACAGGCGGCTTGCAGCATATGCATACCCTGCGCACCCCATGCGTGGGTCTCGCCCGAACGGCGCGATTTGTAGAAGCCGCCGATCGGCAGAACGTCCTGACCACCCAGCCAGCCCAACTTGTGGACCTCTTCCAGCTTGTGCTGGATGCCGTGCAGACCGATGCCTGAAATACGCGAATGCATGCCGGGGAAATACTCGGCCACCATGGCGCGCGACAGACCCACGGCCTCGAAGTTCAGACCACCGCGATAGGAGGAAATCACCGAAATCCCCATCTTCGCCATGATCTTCAGCAGGCCCGCATCCACCGCATCGCGGAACTTGCGCACGGCGTCGAGCAGGGTGCCTTCGATCAGGCCACGGTCAATACGGTCGGCCAGCGTATCCTCGGCCAGATAGGCGTTGACCGTGGTTGCCCCCGAGCCCACCAGAACCGCGAAGTAATGCGGGTCCATGCATTCTGCCGAACGGACATTGATCGAGCAGAACGTGCGCAGGCCCTTGCGGGTCAGCCAGCTATGCACGGCCGAAGTCGCGAGGATCATCGGCATCGCGATCTTGTCTTCGGACTGATTCTCGTCGGTCAGAACGATGTGGCCGGCACCCGAGCGCACGGCATCTTCCGCCTCGTTGCGGATACGGGCCAGACCGTCACGCAGCGCTTCCTGATCCGCACCGGCAGGGAAGGTGCAGTCGATGATCGAGATATGCTCGCCGAAGATCTCCGCCATCTTGTTGAACTCTTCATTCGCGATGAAGGGCGTATCAAGAATGAGGATCTCGGTCTGGGCGCTATCTTCGTCCAGCACGTTCTTGAGGTTACCGAATCGCGTCTTGAGCGACATCACGCGGTTCTCGCGCAGCGAGTCGATCGGCGGGTTGGTCACCTGGCTGAAGTTCTGGCGGAAGAAATGGCTCAGGGGGCGGTATTTCTTGGACAGAACGGCAGGCGGCGTGTCATCGCCCATCGAGGCGATGGCTTCTTTGCCATCCTCGGCCATCGGGCTCAGGACCTGCTCGATATCTTCGACCGTGTAGCCTGCCGCCATCTGGCGCTTACGCAGCTCGGCGCCGGTATATTTTGCAGCCTCGGGCAGATCGCGCATCAGCTCGGACAGGTCGGTGACCTTCTGGATCCAGTCACCGAAGGGGCGCGAGGCGGCCAGTTTGTCTTTCAGGTCGGTATCGTGGTAAAGCTTGCCCTCGGTCATATCGACGGCAATCATCTGCCCCGGACCAAGTGCGCCTTTTTCCACAACAGTGGCCTCATCGGTCGGCACCATGCCGACTTCCGAACCGGCAATCAGCATGCCATCGCCGGTCACCACATAGCGCAGCGGGCGCAGTCCGTTCCGGTCCAGACCACCGCAGACCCAGCGGCCATCGGTCATCGCAAGCGCGGCTGGGCCGTCCCACGGCTCCATCACGGCGTTGCAATAGCCATACATGTCCTGCCATGCCTTGGGCATCTCGTCGGTCGCTTTCGACCAGGCTTCGGGCACCAGCATGGTTTTCACCATGGGCGCGATACGGCCCGAACGAACCATCAGCTCGAACACCGAATCCAGCGCACCCGAGTCGGACGACGCGGCGGGGATCACCGGCTTGATGTCTTCGGCCATATCGCCAAAGGTCGCCGAGGCCATGCGGATCTCGTGCGATTTCATCCAGTTGATGTTGCCCTTGATCGTGTTGATCTCGCCGTTATGCGCCAGCATACGGAAGGGCTGTGCCAGCCACCATTCGGGGAAGGTGTTGGTGGAATAGCGCTGGTGGTAAATCGCAAAGGACGACTCAAAGCGGTCATCCTTGAGGTCGGGATAGAATTCCGCAACCTGCTCGGCCAGCATCATGCCCTTGTAGATGATCGAACGCGTCGAGAGCGAGCAGATATAGAGGCCCTTCAGCTGGGCCGCGATGGCCGCTTTCTCGATCCGGCGGCGGATGATGTACAGCTCGCGCTCGAACTGCTCCTCGTCGATATCCTTCTCGTTGCGGATCAGGATCTGCTCGATCTCGGGGCGGGTGGCGTTGGCCTTGTCGCCCAGGCAGGAAGTGTCCACCGGAACGTGGCGCCAGCCATAGATATAATGGCCCATGCGTAGAACTTCGGATTCGACGATGGTCCGGCAGTGTTCTTGTGCGCCAAAGTCGGTGCGCGGCAGGAAGACCTGACCAACGGCGATACGCTTGTCCATATCCGGCTCGTGGCCGGTGCGGCGGATCTGGTCGTGGAAGAAGGGGGCAGGGATCTGCACATGGATACCCGCGCCGTCACCGGTCTTGCCGTCCGCATCCACGGCACCGCGGTGCCAGATGGCTTTTAGCGCGTCGATGCCGTTTTCCACGACGCGACGCGAGGCTTTCCCGTCGATCGAGACAACAAGCCCCACACCGCAGGACGATTTCTCGTCATCCGCCTTGTAGAGCGAGTTTTCCGACATCCATTTACGCTTGGCTTCCTCGTGGGCGACCCAGGCTTCATCATATTTGGTCATGTCTGCCTCCTTGGGAGAACGTAGTGCACCGGCGGTAAAGCGCGGCGAATTCAGGGATGGCTTGCGCCAAGGGGTTCGTTTGGGGCTGCGCCGGTCAGTACAAATCTTCGGGGCGCAGCGCCGTCATCATCATGTCGCAGTCAAAGAGCGGCTTAGCCGCGCCGAAGCCCTCATCGCCCTTGCGGGAAAAGGTGACCGGCGCATCATTGGTCTCTATGTTGTCGCCTTGCGGGTTCTGGAAGCTCTCGCGCCCCGAGAAGAAGACGCGCAGATCGCGGTCGATATACTGGATGCCGGAGCGGCGGGCGATCACATTGCCCTCGCCGTCCTGCGTCTCCAGCGTGAAATCGGCGCGTTCCATACTCTTGCCGTCGATCGTCACCGTCTCGCCGGTCAGCCAGTCGCGGCCGATCTGGCGGCGGGTCTCGCCGAAATTGTTCCGCGTGACGAAGTCGTAATCATCCTCGCCCGTTTCCAGAAGCGCGCTGAAAGAAGCGTTGTCTTTCGATGCAGCTTCATCCAGCTCGGCGATTTCCCCGCTTTCGAGGCTGATCGAGCGGAGCCAGCGGGTCTCGTGATCGATCAGCGACAGGAAATATTCGCCCTCGCCATCGGCATAGGAGATCCAGCGATCGCCCTCGGCGTCCCCCGCGCAGTGATAGAGATTGGCGACCTGACAGCTATGCATCTGAACCGTCAGATCCAGCGTGCAGTTCTCAGGCACGGCGAACGTATCGTCCGCCGATTGGGCCTGAGCGCTGGCGCCGCTCATCAGAAGTGCAAAAACTGCCACCCATTTCATGGGTCCGGTCCTTTCCGTCTCTTCGCGCCGGTCCCTCTGGTTTGCTTTAAGGAACCGGCCTGCGTGGATAGGGTTACTCGGCGGCGACGGCCGTCACGCCATCGAGGTAGCGGATGATCTCGGCACCAGCCTCGCGGCCGTCACGGATCGCCCAGACCACCAGCGAGGCCCCGCGCACGATATCGCCTACTGCGTAAACGCCGGCGATATTGGTCGCATGGGTGCCGAACTCGGCCTTGACGGTCCCCCAACGGGTCACTTCAAGCTCTTTGGTGTCCCATTGGTCCTGCAGGTCTTCCGGCTCGAAACCGAGGGCCTTGATGACCAGATCGGCTTTCTCCTCGTAGATACCGCCCTCGATCGGCTCGGGCGACTGACGGCCCGACGCATCGGGCTGGCCCAACTTCATCTTCTGGATGGTGATCGAGGAAACCGGATTACCGCTGAAGCCCTTGGGGGCGGCCAGCCAGACGAATTCCGCGCCTTCTTCCTCGGCGTTCTGCACCTCGCGCTGCGAGCCGGGCATATTCGCGCGGTCGCGGCGGTAGAGACATTTGACCGAGGTCGCGCCCTGACGGATGGCGGTGCGCACGCAGTCCATCGCGGTGTCGCCACCACCGATGACCACGACATTCTTGCCCGCCGCGTTCAGCGTGCCATCCTCGAACTCGGCAACCTCATCGCCGAAGGACAGTTTGTTCGAGCAGGTCAGATAGTCGATGGCGCGCACGATACCGGAGGCATCCGAACCCGGATCACGCAGATCGCGGGTCTTGTAGACGCCGGTCGCGATCAGGACCGCATCATGCTTGCCGCGGATCGCGTCAAAGGTGATGTCGGTGCCGACGTTGCAGTTCAGCACGAACTCGACGCCCGCTTCCTCGAGCTGGGTCACGCGGCGCATGACGATATCCTTCTCCAGCTTGAAGCCGGGGATACCGTAGGTCAGCAGGCCGCCTGCGCGGTCGTGACGGTCATAGACAGTGACCTTGCAGCCCGCACGGCGCAGCACATCCGCCGCCGCCAGACCACCGGGGCCCGCGCCGATGATGCCAATGCTCTCTTCGCGCTCTTTCTTCGGTTTGATCGAGGGGACCCAACCGTTCTCGAAGGCGGTGTCGGTGATGTATTTCTCGACCGAGCCGATGGTCACGGTGCCGTGGCCCGATTGCTCGATGACGCAATTTCCTTCGCACAGACGATCCTGCGGGCAGATGCGGCCGCAGATTTCGGGGAAGGTATTGGTCGCCTGAGAAATCTGGTAGGCTTCCTCCAGACGGCCCTCCGCCGTCAGGCGCAGCCAGTCGGGAATGTTATTATGCAGCGGGCAATGTGTATGGCAATAAGGCACACCACATTGCGAACAGCGCCCTGCCTGCTCGGCAGCTTTCTGTTCGGCATATTCCGCGTAGATTTCGTTGAAGTCCTGGGCGCGTTGCTTTGCATCGCGCTTCGCCGGCATTTCCTTTGCCGTCGAGACGAACTTCAGCATGCGTTGCTTGGCCATGGCTAGCGCCTCCCTAGCGTTTCTTTGGGACTTTGCTACACGCTCGGGAAAGGCATTAAAAGTAAGAGGTGCTGACCTAAATATAGCTTTTTTTCGGATTCATGCAGTTTCGTGAGAAAAATTGCTCCAAAATAGGTCAGCTATTAATACCTACCTAGCGGAGAAGCCCGAAATAGCCAAAGATCGCAAGGCCGACAAGGATGCGCCAATAGCCGAAAACCGCGTAGCCGTGACGGGAAATGAAGTCGAGCAGGTGGCGCACGACGATCACTGCCGAGATAAAGGCCATAACGAAGCCGATCACGATCAGCATCATGTCGTCAGCGTTCAGCACATCGTAGTTCTTGTAAAGGTCATAGGCGAAGGCACCTGCCATGGTGGGCATGGACAGGAAAAAGCTGAATTCGGCCGCCGCGCGTTTCGAGACACCCATCAACATGGCGCCGACGATGGTCGAACCCGACCGCGATGTGCCCGGGATCATTGCCAGACATTGGATGAAACCAATCGCAAGGGCCTTACCCAGCGGGATCTTCATGGCGTCATCATGTTTGGGATGCAGATCCATCTTGTCGATAACGATCAGGATAATCCCGCCCAGAACGAGTGTGGTGGCGATGATAAGCGGCGAATCGAAGAGCACGCGCTTGATGAAATCATGTGCCGCGATCCCGATAAATACAGCGGGCAGGAAGGCCAGCAGCACCGAGAAGATAAACCGTCTTGCCTGCGGATCATGCGGGGCGGAGGAGAACACCTCGTAGAGCTTCTTGGCATAGACGCCCAGAATCGCGAGGATCGCGCCCAGCTGGATCACCACTTCAAAGGCATGGCCGGTCGAGTGGAAGCCGAGCATCTCGCCCACGATCAGCACATGGCCGGTGGACGAGACGGGAAGGAACTCTGTGAGACCCTCTACAAATCCAAGTATCGCGGCGGAGAGGGTATCATTCATCAGATCAGGACCGTTTTAGATTTTTGGCAGAAGCTTGGATATCTTCATACTGCCCATGCGGGCGGAAGCGCCAGAGGTAACCCGGCATGATCGCTCCCATTGCCATAGGTGTGATGCCGAGTTGAGCAAAGCCCCGCGCATCTGCCGAAACGATGTTGTCTTTCTTGAGGTTTTTCACCTGATCTCGGGTCAGGAGCGTGTTGTTGAAGAGCCCGCCGGTCGCGCCCTGCAACCCATCGAAGACGCTGGCCATCAGCGAGGCTAGACCGAAGGGCATATTGAAGATCGCGCGCTTGCGGTTGATGACGCCCAGCATGGTTTTCATCAGCTCGGTGAGGCTTGCCTGATCGGGGCCGCCCAGCTCGAACGTGCCCTTGGCCTTGCCCTCGACGCCCATGACAGCGGCGGCGGCCACATCATCCACCCAGACCGGCTGGAATTTCGAGCCCCCACCGGTGATCGGCAGGACCGGAGTGAAGCGGCTCATCGCGGCAAATTTGTTGAAGAACCCGTCTTCGGTGCCAAACAGGACCGAGGGGCGCAGGATCATCGCATCGGGGAAGTGCTGCAGTACTCCCGCCTCACCCTTGGCCTTGGAGCGCGCATAGGCGCTGGCCGAATTGGCATCGGCACCGATGGCCGATAGATGGACCATGGTCTTCACGCCCAGCTCGGCGGCGATGCGGGCGATTCGCTCCGCGCCATCGGCCTGCACGGCGTCGAAACCATTCTTGCCGGCGACATTCAGGATACCTACGCAGTTCACAACCGCATCCGCCCCCATCATGGCCATGCGCACAGAGGCGTCATCACGGATATTGCAGAACACGGGCTCGACCTGACCGACCGCGCCATAGGGTTTGGTGAAAAGCGCCTCGTTCGGGCGGCGAACGGCGATCCGGATGCGCCAGCCATCCTTCGCAAGCCGGCGGGCGATATAACGCCCCACAAAACCGGAACCACCATAGATCGTGACAAGTTTCGACATCGGCTGGGCCTCCCCCTTGCAGATTTTCCCTTCCTGATTACCGATTTACACCCCTCCGGACAAGAGGCCAGCGGCAATGCAAATTTTCTACGAGAAAAATGAAAATTTCCTATTGACGGTTTCGGGCGCTCCCCGTAGAAGGCCCTCACACAAGCTGAGCTGCCTCGCAGCAAGGTCGGAACGCCCAGATGGCGGAATTGGTAGACGCGCACGGTTCAGGTCCGTGTGCCGCAAGGCGTGGAGGTTCGAGTCCTCTTCTGGGCACCAATTTCAAAAAGCCGCGGATCGCAAGATCTGCGGCTTTTGACTTTTGGGCCGCCCGAACGTTCCCATTCGGCTTCACAGTCCCGCAACCTTCCTCCCGAATTGTTATTCGAGCCTTGTCTGCAAGGGGTTCCCTGCCTAAACCGCGGGTAAACCGCAGGAGGCCTTATAGTGCGAAGATCCAAGACGAGTACCGAAGATCGCCCGACCACCAAGAAGATCGGTGCGCTGAAAGGCCTCTGGCCATTCCTGCGACCCTATCGCGGCCTTGCGCTGTGTGCGCTCCTCGCGCTGGTGCTGACCGCCTCCGTTTCGCTGATCCTGCCGATTGCGGTCCGCCGCGTGGTGGACGGGTTCAATAGCGGTGCGGCGCTTCTTGACCAGTATTTCGGTGCGGCGCTGGTAATCACGGCGCTTCTCGCGATAGGGACGGGCGCGCGCTATTATCTTGTAACGCGCTTCGGTGAACGGGTCGTGGCCGATATCCGCATGGCGGTGTTCGATCGTGTGATTTCCATGTCGCCCGCCTTCTACGAGCGAATCCTCACTGGCGAGATCATCTCGCGTATCACGACCGATACCACGCTGATCCTGTCGGTGATCGGATCCTCCGTCTCGGTGGCACTGCGCAATTTCATGATCTTTGCAGGCGGGATGGTGATGCTGCTGGTGACCTCGGCCAAGCTCACGGGGCTGGTGCTGCTGATCGTGCCGGCGGTGATCGTGCCGATCGTGGTTCTGGGGCGCCGTCTGCGCGGCCTCTCGCGCGAGAATCAGGACTGGATCGCCAGTTCCTCCGGTTCGGCCTCCGAGGCGCTCCTGTCGGCGCAGACCATCCAGGCCTTTACCCATGAGGTCCGCACCCGCCTGCGCTTCCGCGATGTGACGGAAAAGAGCTACAGCGCCGCCAATCGCCGGATCCGCACGCGCTCGCTGATGACGATGATTGTCATCTTCCTGATCTTTTCTGGTGTGGTGGGTGTGCTGTGGATCGGCGCGCGGGATGTGCGCAATGAGCTGATGTCGGTGGGCGAGCTGGTGCAGTTCGTTATCTATGCGGTGATGGTCGCGGGCTCTGTCGGCGCTCTGTCGGAGATCTGGAGCGAGCTGCAGCGTGCGGCAGGGGCGACCGAGCGTCTGATCGAGCTGTTGCAGACCAAGGACACGCTCGAGGATCCGGCCCAGCCGATGGCTCTGCCGCGTCCGGCGAAGGGGGCGATCAGCTTCACCGATGTCAGCTTCCATTATCCCTCGCGCCCCGACACTTCGGCATTGGATCATGTGACACTCGATATCGCCGCCGGTGAAACCGTGGCGCTTGTCGGGCCTTCGGGCGCAGGCAAGACCACGATCATCCAGCTGATCCAGCGATTCTGGGACCCGGAGACGGGGCGCGTCAGCATCGACGGGATCGATCTGCGCCAGATGGCCCGGCCCGATTTCCGTCAGGCGATTGCGCTGGTCCCTCAGGATCCGGTGATCTTTGCCGCCTCTGCCCGCGAGAATATCCGCTTCGGTCGCCCTGATGCCTCCGATGCTGAGGTGGAGGCCGCCGCCGAGGCGGCCCACGCGCTCGATTTCCTGCAGGCTTTGCCCGAGGGGCTCGATACCTATGTGGGCGAACGCGGTGTGATGCTGTCGGGCGGACAGAAACAGCGGGTGGCCATTGCGCGTGCCATGTTGCGTGATGCGCCGATCCTGCTGCTCGACGAGGCGACCTCGGCGCTTGATGCTTCCTCCGAGCGTGCGGTGCAGTCCGCGGTCGAGAAGCTCTCGCAGGACCGCACCACCATTATTATCGCGCACCGCCTGGCGACGGTGAAGAAGGCCGACCGGATTGTGGTCTTCGATCAGGGCCGGATCGTGGCACAGGGCACCCATGAGAGCCTCGTGGCCGAAGGCGGGCTCTATGCCGAGCTCGCGCGTCTGCAATTCACCGAAGGGGAGTGAGCCTCCCGTCCCTTACGCATAAAAAAAGAGGCCCCGTGGGGCCTCTTTTTCTTACCTTCTGACCTTTCAAGGCATCGACCGGACCGGCACGCCCTCCCCTGCGCGCCGTGGGACGCCTCTGGCGATCAGCGGGTAACCGGACGTCCGGTATAGAGTTCCTCACCAACGCGGACGGTGATTTTGCCGTCTGCAAGTTTGCTGTGGTAGATGCCCTGGATCGAAACCGAGCTGCCAACGGTGATAGTGCGAAGCATAGGGACCTCCCTTACAAGGTGCTACGGATCCTGATTAATCCGATATCTTTATAAAACAGGATTGTCATAAAATTGCAAAGAAAAAAGGCGCGGATGGGTGAATTATTTCTTAATCGTGGGCAGTTTTGAAACTTTGTCGACAATCGCGCGGCGAAACTGCCTATATTGCCGCCATTGAATGTGAAGGGCGCCCAGTTAGGGCGCCCAAAACACGAATCAAGAAGTTTTTCCTACAGCCAGTCCCGCAGCATCGGGACCAGCGGAATGTCGGCGGGCGGCATCGGATAGGTGGTCAGATCCTTGGCCTGCGCCCATTCCAGCGTCTGTCCCTCGCGCGGGGAGGGGATGCCCTCCCATTTGCGGCAGGCAAAGAGCGGCATCAGCAGATGGAAGTCGTCATAGCTGTGGCTGGCGAATGTCAGTGGTGCAAGGCAGCTCGCCCACGTATCGATGCCAAGCTCTTCCTTCAGCTCGCGGATCAGGCAGGCCTCGGGCGTCTCGCCCGGCTCGACCTTGCCCCCCGGAAACTCCCACAGACCCGCCATCGACTTGCCTTCGGGGCGCTGTGCCAGAAGCACGCGCCCGTCGGCATCGATCAGGGCGACGGCCGAGACGAGGATGATCTTCTTCGTCACGAACGGTAATCCGCGTTGATGTCGATATAGCGGTGGGTCAGATCACAGGTCCATACGGTCTTCGACGCCTCGCCTAGACCCAGATCCACGCCGATCACCAGCTCGGACTGTTTCATATAGGCCGATGTTTCCTCTTCGGAATATTCGGGATTGCGCCAGCCCTTTTCGGCCACCACGATATCGCCGAAGCGGATGGTCAGCAGGTCGCGCTCGGCATAGGCGCCGGATTTACCGACAGCCGCCACGATCCGGCCCCAGTTGGCATCCTCGCCCGCAATCGCGGTTTTCACCAGCGGCGAGTTGGCGATGGACATGGCGATGGTATGGGCATCGGCGGGGGTCTGTGCGCCGGTTACCTGCACTTCGACGAATTTGGTGGCGCCCTCGCCATCCATCACAACCTGTTTGGCCAGATCGGTCATCACGGCGCGCAGAGCTTTCTCGAAGGCGATCGAGGCGTCGGTGCCCTCGATCAGTTCGGCTGCAGGCGATTTGCCGGTCGCGGCAAGGATCAGCGCATCCGAGGTCGAGGTGTCGCTATCGACAGTGATCGCGTTGAACGTATCATCCACCTGCCACGACAGCAGTTTTTGCAGCAGCGCGGGGGCGATGGTCGCATCGGTGAAGATATAGACCAGCATCGTCGCCATATTCGGCGCGATCATCCCCGAGCCCTTGGCGATACCGGCGATCTTGATCTCGCCGCCTTCGCCTACGATGGTCGCGCATGCGCCTTTGGGGAAGGTGTCGGTGGTCATGATGGCGCGGGCCGCGTCGGAGATCGAGGCGGGGCTGAGTTTGGCCTTCAGCTCGCCCAGAACATTGGTGATCCGGTCATGCGGCAGCGGCTCGCCGATTACACCCGTCGAGGAGGTGAACACGCGCGAGGCGGGAAGATCCAGCGTCTCGGCCACTTTGCCCGAGATCGCATCGACCGAGGCCTGACCATTGGCGCCGGTAAAGGCGTTGGCATTGCCCGAGTTCACCAGAATGGCCGCGCCCTGATCGGAAGCCGGAGTGCCCGCAAGCTTGGCCTGATTGTCCAGCACACAGGCCGCACGGGTCGAGGATTTGGTGAACACACCCGCAATCGCGGAACCTGGGCAAATCTCGGCCAGCATCACATCGGTGCGGCCTGCATATTTGACGCCCGCTGCGGCAGATGCGAAGCGGACGCCCTCGATTTCGGGCAGGTCGGGGAAGGATGCCGGTGCAAAGGGCGAAATCAGCGAGACCTTCGCCGGAGCGATTTCGGCCTCGACCGCGCTGGCCTTCAGCTTCTTCTTGAGCTTCGTGACCTTGCTTTCAAGCTTGTCCACGCGCTTTGCGTAGCGCTTGATCGTCTTTTTCTTACCAGGCATATGCCATCCCCTTCCAGGTTTCGGCCTTATTGACCGAACAACTTATCGTTCTTCAGGATAGCAGGATCAATATCGTCGTCCATCCGCTTCACATCTGCGGCATCAACCGTGTCTTTCACGCGGCTCTCGACAGCTTTCTGGCGCAGATCGCCTTCAAGTTCGTCGCGGACATCTGCAAGTTTCGGCGCATCGGCGATACGCGATCCCTCACGTTTGATGATGTGCCAGCCATATTGCGTCTGGACGGGATCGGAGATCTGTCCATCCTTCATATCGGCCACGGCCGCGCCGAAGGGTTCGACCATCTGGTCGAGAGAGAACCATCCCAGATCGCCGCCATTGGCCGCCGCACCATCTTGGCTATTGGCTTTGGCGAGTTCGGCGAAGTCGGCACCGTCATCGAGCTGCTTCTTCAGCTCTTCGGCCTTTTCCTTGGTCGGCACGATGATATGGGCCGCGTGATATTCCGTCACCGGATCGGCGGCCTTGTATTTGGCATCATAGGCCTTTTGCACGGCATCGTCGGAAACGGCACGATTTGCGCTATATTCCAGCATGGAACCCGCCAGATAGGCGCGGCGCTGCACTTCCAGTGCCACATCATCACGCTTGGTCTTGCGGCCTTCGCCCAGCTCGGAAAGCGCGGTCTGCTGCACCAGTTGATCAAGGATCCCCTTGAACAGCGTCGCATCATCCATCTGCAGATATTGCGCGGGCAGGCTGTCGCGGACGATCTGCATCTGGCCCACGGTAATGTCCTTGCCATTCACGGTGGCGACCACCGTATCGGCGTTCACATCCTTGCGGTAATCTTTCTTGGCAGGCGTGGAGGCTGCTGTATCGGCCGCCGGCGCTGAGGGCGTGCTGTCTTGCGCATACGCACCGGCAGCCATCATCGCGACCACTGCAGCGGTTCCCAAAAGTTTCGTCAGTTTCGGCATCTTGGCCACTCCTTCATTGCCGCGTTTGTCCGCGGCGTTGACACTCTGACAGTCGACCCTTACATCGCCAAGGGTCAAAAAGGCTATCCGAGCCCTTTCTCACATGCTTCTTAGGGGGCGCCAGAAAGCGCGGCAAGGGTAGCTCCACACACGATTTGGTCAGTCCAATTGCGGAGAAGTCATGCTCGGGCTCGGAACACTCGCGAAAAAGGTTTTCGGCACGCCGAATGACCGCAAGGTAAAATCCGTTCGTCCGCTTGTGGCGAAAATCAACGCGCTCGAGGAAGAGTTCGCGGCTCTGACCGATGAGGGTCTCATCGGGAAGACGCGCGAATTCCAGAAGCGGGTGCAGGAGCAGGGCGAGAGCCTTGACGACCTGCTGCCCGAAGCTTTTGCCAACTGCCGCGAGGGTGCGCGCCGTGCACTCGGCCTGCGTGCTTTCGATGTCCAGCTGATGGCGGGGATCTTCCTGCATCAGGGCCAGATCGCCGAAATGAAGACCGGTGAGGGCAAGACGCTCATGGCGACTTTCCCCGTCTATCTCAATGCGCTGGCCGGTAAGGGCGTGCATGTGGTGACGGTGAACGATTATCTCGCGCGTCGTGACGCGGAGTGGATGTCGAAGGTCTATGGCGCGCTGGGTCTGACCACCGGCGTCGTCGTGCCTTTCCAGCCCGATGCCGAGAAAAAGGCCGCCTATCAGGCCGATATCACCTATGCGACCAATAACGAGCTGGGCTTCGACTATCTTCGTGACAACATGAAGAACTCGGTCGAGGAAATGGCGCAGCGCGGTCATTTCTTCGCCATCGTGGACGAGGTCGACTCGATCCTGATCGACGAGGCCCGCACGCCGCTGATCATTTCGGGTCCTTCCGAAGACCGTTCGGACCTCTATATCAAGCTCAACGCCTATATCCCCGAGCTGACCGAAGAGCATTACTCGATTGACGAGAAGGCTCGCAACGCGACCTTCACCGAGGAGGGGAACGAATTCCTCGAGCGTCGTCTGCAGGAAGACGGTATCCTCCCCGAGGGCCAGTCACTCTACGACCCCGAGTCGACCACTATCGTTCACCATGCCACGCAGGCGATGCGCGCGCATAAGCTGTTCAACAAAGACGATAATTACGTAGTGGCCAATGGCGAGATCGTGTTGATCGACGAACATACCGGCCGCGCCATGAAGGGCCGCCGCCTGTCGGACGGTCTGCATCAGGCGATCGAGGCGAAAGAGGGCGTGACGGTCCAGCCCGAGAACGTGACGCTGGCTTCGGTGACGTTCCAGAACTACTTCCGTCTTTACGAGAAACTGGGTGGTATGACCGGTACGGCCTCCACCGAGGCCGAGGAATTCGCCGAGATCTACAAGCTGGGCGTGGTCGAGGTTCCGACCAACCGTCCCGTGCAGCGGATTGACGAGCATGACCGTGTCTACCGCACTGCTATCGAGAAATATCAGGCGGTGATCGAGGCGATCCGCGAGGCAAATGCCAAGGGCCAGCCGATCCTCGTGGGCACCACCTCCATCGAGAAATCCGAGATGCTCTCGCAGCTGCTGACGCAGGCCGGCATCCAGCACAACGTTCTCAACGCTCGCCAGCACGAGCAGGAAGCCCAGATCGTGGGTGACGCTGGCCGTCTGGGTGCAGTGACCATCGCCACCAACATGGCCGGTCGCGGGACCGATATCCAGCTCGGCGGCAACGTCGAAATGCGCGTGCAGGAGGCGCTGAGCCAGGATCCCGAGGCCGATCCCGAAGAGGTCCGCGCCCGTATCGAGGCCGCGACCGCGGAGGAGAAACAGAAAGTGCTCGAGGCCGGTGGTCTCTTCGTTCTGGCCACTGAACGCCACGAGTCGCGCCGGATCGACAACCAGTTGCGTGGCCGTTCGGGCCGTCAGGGTGATCCGGGCCGCTCTCTGTTCTTCCTGTCGCTGGAAGATGACCTGATGCGCATCTTCGGCTCGGACAAGCTGGAGAACGTTCTGTCCAAGCTCGGCATGAAAGAGGGCGAGGCGATCATCCACCCGTGGGTGAACAAATCGCTCGAGCGTGCGCAGGCGAAGGTCGAGGGCCGCAACTTCGACATCCGCAAACAGCTTTTGAAGTTCGACGATGTGATGAACGATCAGCGGAAGGCGATCTTCAATCAGCGCCGCGAGATCATGGATAGCGACGAGGTGGGAGAGATCGCGGCCGATATGCGCCATCAGGTCCTCGATGACCTGGTCGACCAATATCTGCCGCCGAAATCCTATGCTGATCAGTGGGATATCGAGGGCTTCTCGGCCGCGATCCTCGAGCATCTCAACCTGACCCTGCCGCTGGCAGACTGGGCGCAGGAAGAGGGCGTGGATCAGGAAGTTATGCTGGAGCGGATAGAGGAAGCCTCGGACTCCTATATGGCCGAAAAGGAAGCCGCCTTCGGCCCCGACGTCATGCGCACCATCGAGAAGCAGGTCCTGCTGCAGACCGTTGATGCCAAATGGCGCGAGCATCTGGTGAAACTCGAGCATCTGCGTTCGGTGATCGGTTTCCGTGGCTATGCGCAGCGCGATCCGCTGTCGGAATACAAGACCGAGAGCTTCCAGCTGTTCGAGGCCCTTCTCGAAGGTCTGCGCCTCGATGTGACCCAGCGTCTGAGCCAGATCCGTCCGCTGACGGAAGAGGAGCGCGAGGCGCTTCAGGCCCAGATGTATAACGCCCGCAATGACGAGCCCGAAGAGCCCGAGCCGCAAACGGTGTCCGAAGAGCTTCCGCGGGTCGAGATCGGTGGCATCGCGAAAGAAGGCTTCGACGAGAACGATCCCTCGACCTGGGGCGAGCCGGGCCGCAACGATCCGTGCCCCTGCGGGTCGGGTCTGAAATTCAAGCATTGCCACGGCAAGCTTTGAATTCACTGGATACAAGCGGAGAGAGGGTGGCAATTTTGCCGCCCTCTTTTCATTTGCGCCATGCTCCCGCCATATCCGTGCCTTTCAGAGAACGCGTTTTGGTTATATCTTGTTAAGTAAGCATTAAGCGCCAAAGAGCGGATGGCCAAAGAGCGAGCAGGCAGAGCGAGATGAAACAGAAGATGCGCGAGATTTCGTTGATTCTGGGCACCGGTATAACAGCCGTGGCTTGCAGCCAGTTCATGCAGCATGCCGACCAGATCTTTGCCCAGCTGGGCGTTTCCACCGCCGATGCAGCCGTGCCCCATATCGCGCGTCCCGTCAGTGACGGGCATCTGGCCAGCGCTCTGGGCACGCGGCCCGTTCTGACGATGGCACCCACGCGGACGCCGGTCTCCGATCTCCCTCTGCCGGAGATGCCGGAGGATCGGATCTACTCGGCCAGTTTCTCGGGGGAGGGCGGTCTTGACCAACCCGCCCAAGCGCGTCTGCAGCTTGCGCAGGCAACCAGCTGCGCGGCGCCTGTTCTCAAGCTCGAGCCCTCGGAAAACGGTATGATTTCGGTGGAGTATACCGACGCCTGCAATGGGGGTGTCGTGGCCAGCCTGACCCAGCCCGGCCTGCAATTCGACGTAAAACTGGACGCGCAGGGCCAGTGGCGCGGGCTCGTGCCTGCCATGCTGGCCCAGACCTGTCTGACGGTGGCCAGCGTGGGGGGCGTGGCCTCGGCGGGGGTCGAGCAGCCCGAGGCGGAGGACTGGAACCGTGTGGTCCTGTCATGGGCGCGTCCCGTTGCCATGCATCTTTCTGCCAGGAAGGGCGATACGGAGGGCACTCCGGATGGGTATGTCACACGGTTTTCCGCGGTCGGGGATGGCCAGCAGGCGGAGGTCTATTCGACCCGTCTTGCGCTTGGCGAGACCCGCCTGAGTGTGGATGCGCCGGTCACCGGCGAGAGCTGCGGCCAGACACTCGAAGGCGGTATCGCATGGGCGGACCGGAGCAAGCTACATCCGGTCACAGCCGTCAATCTCATGATGCCCGAATGCGACCAGCAGGGCGGTTCGGTGGTCATGGATCTTCCGGATCTGAGCAAGGCCGGCCAATAAGATAGGTCGGCAAGGGGCATTCCGCTTACAGGAAACCCTCGGCGCGGAAGCTCAGTTCGCGGCTTTTTCCGATGATCAGATGGTCATGCAGCACGATCCCCAGAACGCCTGCCGCACGATTGATCTGCTCGGTCATCGAGATATCGGCCTCCGAGGGCGTCGGGTCGCCCGAAGGGTGGTTATGCACCAGAATGAGCGCCGAGGCGTTCAGCTCCAGCGCGCGCTTCACGACCTCGCGCGGGTAGACGGGGACATGATCGACCGTTCCGCGCGACTGCTCCTCATCGGCGACCAGCGTATTCTTGCGGTCCAGATAGAGCACGCGGAACTGTTCGGTCTCGCGATGGGCCATCGCGGTGTGGCAGTAATCCAGCAGCGCATCCCATGAGGAGAGCACCGGCTGGTGCATCACCTTGGCGCGGGCCAGCCGGTGGGCTGCGGCCTCGACCACCTTCAGTTCGATAATGACCGCCTCGCCAACGCCCTCGATCTCGGCAAGCCGCGAGGGTGGGGCTGCCAGCACCCGCCCGAAATCGCCGAACGCCTGCATCAGCCGATGCGCCAGAGGTTTCACATCCTGCCGCGGGATCGCGCGGAACAGCACCAGCTCCAGCATCTCGTAATCGGGCAGGGCCTGCGCCCCGCCGTCCATGAAACGTGTGCGCAACCGCTTGCGGTGATCCTTGATATAGGAGGGCAGGCGCACCGATTGGCGCCCGTCCGGAGCCCGCCCCACGGGATGCGGGGCGATGGCCTCGTCTGGATGGCCGAAAAGCGGCATCGGAGCTTCGTTGAAGTGGCGGGGCGACTGTTTCATATCCCCAGAATGCCGTGCGTATGGTGAATAAATCCTTAACCCGTTCACCATCTTCGAACTCAGCTTGCCATTCCTTACACATTCTTCACCACAAAACGCGATCATGGCAGCGGGGTGTAAGGAGCGGTGTGATGATCGGTCTCTATTCGGGGTTAGGAACCCATATTCGCGGCTATCAGACACAATCTGGCCGTGTGCAGGACGTGGCTGTTGTCACGATCTCCGAATCGTCGGTGCGCACGCCCGAGATAACGGTGGAGGAGTCTAAGCTCGCTCGCCCTGTTTCGGCCTCCGAGATGGAACTGGACCTGATGACGAATATCCGTAGCCAGCTGCAATCCGAGATCTCCTCGGCGCAGGCGATGCTGGAGGGCGATAGCGAGGCCGTGCTGACCAAGGAGGCACAGAAAGTCTGGGACAAGGGTGGAGCCGAAGCGCTGTCCGCCTATGTCGGGACGCTGCAGCAGGCTGATACCATTCTCGGGAGCCAGCAGGATTTCCGCACCGGGATGCTGGAAGCCGAAACCGAGGCCGAGACACAGAGCCTGATCGATCAGGCTTTGGGCGACCGCGCGGAGCAGATGATCGATGCCAGCCAGAGCAAGGCCGAATGGGGGCGCCAGCGCGCGCTTCTACGCCTGTTCGCCATGACGGGGCAGGATACCGAAGCCGCTATGGCCTTCCTCGAGAAGGGCAAGGAAATGGCGCGGGCGGGTCAGAAAGCCGCGCTTGTGGCCGACATGAAGGACCAGATCGCCAATGGCGAGCTGAATGTATCGGTGACAACCGAAACCGCTTGGTCGCATGAGGCGGTGGGTGTCGAGAAGGTCGAGAGCAAGAACCAGACCTCGATGGTCTACACCAAAGAGCATTACCAGACCGTCTCTGCCTTCGCGCTCTCGTCCGGCTTGTCAGGAAGCTATTCCCGCAGCTATTGAAAAAGCCGCCCCGAGGGGCGGCTTTTCTTATCCGGTCATCCCGTCCCAGAAGCTTTTCACCTTCCGGAAGAAGGACGCCCCTTGCGGATTGTTCTCTGCCTCGATCTTCTCGAACTCGCGCAGAATTTCCTTCTGGCGCGTGGTCAGGTTGACTGGCGTTTCAACCGCCAGTTCGATCAGCATATCACCGACCGCGCCACCGCGCAGTGCGGGCATCCCCTTGGCGCGCAGCCGCATCTGCCGACCCGATTGGCTGCCTGCGGGAATTTTCACCCGCGAGCGACCGCCGTCGATTGTCGGCACCTCGACTTCGCCGCCCAAAGCCGCGCTGGCCATGGAAACGGGGATCTGACAGAAGAGTGTCGATCCGTCGCGCTGGAACAGCTCGTGTTCCTTGACCTCGATGAAGATATAAAGATCTCCGGACGGCCCGCCGCGTAGACCTGCCTCGCCCTCACCGGCCAGACGGATCCGTGTGCCGGTCTCGACCCCCGCAGGGATATTGACCGAAAGCGTGCGGTCTTTCTCGATCCGGCCCGCGCCATGGCATTTGCGGCAGGGGTTTTTCACCACCTGACCTTGGCCGCCACAGGTGGGGCAGGTGCGTTCCACGGTGAAGAAACCGTTTTGTGCCCGGACCTTACCCATGCCACCGCAGGTGGGGCAAGTTTGCGGCTCGGCGCCGCCCTCGGCACCCGTGCCATGGCAGCTGTCGCAGCTCTCGGAACCCGGAACATTGATCTGTTTCTGGGCGCCCTTGAACGCCTCTTCCAGCGTCACACGCAGGTTATAGCGCAGATCCGAGCCGCGGGTTGCGCGCGAACGCCCGCCACCACCGGCACGACCACCGCCGCCACCCATGAAATCGCCAAAGAGATCCTCGAACACATCCGAGAAAGCGGAGGCGAAATCGCCCTGCTGGCCGTAGCCCGCACCGGGACGACCGCCACCCATGCCACCATCGAAGGCCGCATGGCCATAACGGTCATAGGCCGCTTTCTTCTCGGGGTCTTTCAGAACGTCATGCGCCTCGTTCACTTCCTTGAACATGGCTTCGGCGTTCGGATTATCCGAATTCCGGTCGGGGTGAAGCTCTTTCGCTTTCGTGCGATAGGCCTTCTTGATCTCTTCGGCCGAGGCACCTTTCTGGATGCCCAGAACCTCGTAGAAATCCTTTTTTGCCATTCTATAGCTCCCTTCGGAGAACATGAAAACGGGCCCGCCCTAGCAGCGGGCCCGTCCACATTGTTCCAAGCCGATCAGTTGCGCTTACGATCTTCGCCGAGATCCTCGAAATCAGCGTCGACGATGTCGTCATCGCTCGGCGAGCGATTGTCGTCTGCTTCTTCCGCGTCCTCTTCCGCCGAAGCCTTCTCCTGCTCGGCCTTGTAGATGGCCTCACCGAGTTTCATCGCAGCGTCCTGCAGGTTGGCGATCGCGCCCTTGATCTTGGCACCATCATCCGACTTGAGAGCTTCTTCCAGCGCGTTGGCCGCCAGCTCGATCACCTCGACGGTCGAACCATCGACCTTGTCGCCGTGATCCTCGAGCGATTTGCGGGTCGAGTGCAGCAGGCTCTCGCCTTGGTTGGTCGCCTCGACCAGTTCCTTGCGCTTTTTATCCGACTCGGCGTTTTCTTCCGCGTCACGCACCATGCGATCGATATCCTCGTCGGACAGGCCGCCCGATGCCTGGATGGTGATCTTTTGCTCTTTGTTCGTGCCTTTGTCTTTGGCCGAAACAGAGACGATACCGTTGGCGTCGATATCGAAGGTCACTTCGATCTGCGGCATACCGCGCGGTGCCGGCGGGATATCCTCGAGATTGAACTGGCCGAGCATCTTGTTATCGGCAGCCATCTCGCGTTCACCCTGGAACACGCGGATCGTCACAGCGTTCTGATTGTCTTCAGCGGTCGAGAAGATCTGGGATTTCTTGGTCGGGATCGTCGTGTTGCGGTCGATCAGACGGGTGAACACGCCACCCAGCGTTTCGATACCAAGCGACAGCGGGGTCACGTCCAGAAGAACAACGTCTTTCACATCGCCTTGCAGAACACCGGCCTGGATCGCCGCGCCAAGAGCCACAACCTCATCGGGGTTCACGCCTTTATGGGGCTCTTTCCCGAAGAATTTGGTCACTTCCTCAACGACTTTGGGCATACGGGTCATACCGCCGACCAGAACGACCTCGTCGATCTCGTCCTTGGAGATGCCTGCATCCTTCAGCGCTGCCTGACAGGGCTTGAGCGAGTTCTTGATCAGGTCGCCCACGAGGGTTTCCAGCTTCGAACGGGTCAGCTTCATGACCATGTGCAGCGGCGTGCCGGTTTTTGCGTCCATCGAGATGAAGGGCTGGTTGATCTCGGTCGACTGGCTCGACGACAGTTCGATCTTCGCTTTTTCAGCCGCTTCTTTCAGACGCTGCAGCGCCATCTTGTCTTTGGTCAGATCAACGCCGTGCTCTTTCTTGAACTCGTCGGCGAGGAAGTTGACGATGCGCATATCGAAGTCTTCACCGCCAAGGAACGTGTCCCCGTTGGTGGATTTCACTTCGAACAGACCGTCGTCGATTTCCAGAATGGTGATATCGAAGGTGCCGCCACCAAGGTCATAAACAGCGATGGTCTTGCTGTCTTTCTTGTCCAGACCATAGGCCAGTGCGGCGGCGGTCGGCTCGTTGATGATACGCAGAACCTCGAGGCCCGCGATCTTGCCGGCATCTTTGGTGGCCTGACGCTGAGCATCGTTGAAATAGGCCGGAACGGTGATGACGGCCTGCGTCACTTCCTCGCCCAGATAGGATTCAGCGGTCTCTTTCATCTTCTGCAGGGTCACGGCAGAAACCTGAGCGGGGGAGTATTTCTCACCCTTCACTTCGACCCATGCGTCGCCATTGCCACCGTCAACGATGGAATAGGGCACGAGATCCTTGTCCTTTTGCACTTCGGCATCGGTGGTCCGACGGCCGATCAGGCGCTTCACGGCAAAGATCGTGTTGGTGGGGTTGGTAACCGCTTGGCGCTTTGCCGGCTGGCCGACCAGACGTTCTTCGTCGGTATAGGCCACGATCGACGGCGTGGTGCGTGCGCCTTCGGAGTTTTCAACGACTTTCGGCTGTGCGCCGTCCATGATGGCGACGCAGGAGTTGGTGGTCCCGAGGTCAATCCCGATGACTTTACCCATATCAATACCTCTTCTTTTGGCGATGTCGGGAAACAGGTCCGTCAAGGCCCCTGCCTCCCATCCCAGGGTTTGCAGTTTTAGCTTCCGATAACATTACACGACCTTTGGCGCGGGCTCTGCAATCGGCTTCGGAAGCTATATAAGGAGGGCAAAATGCTGCTGCAAGGTTTCGAGATGCCCGAAGATGACAAGAATCGAACAGATTTTTCGAACCCGCCTGCAAATCTCCCGCCTGACCCGTCTCTGGTGCGGCCCGAAGCGCGGGAGTTGCGTGGTTTTAGGGTCTATGAGGGCTGGCTCACGCCCGAAGAGCAGGCCGGATTGGTGACGGATCTGCGCGAAATCCTGCGCAAGGCCCCGCTTTTCTCGCCGGTTACGCCCTCGGGCGCGCAGATGTCGGTGCGCATGAGTTCGGCGGGGAATTTCGGCTGGATGTCGGATGCGAAAGGCTACCGCTATGCGCCGCACCACCCGCAAGGGAGCGCGTGGCCGCCGATCCCGCCTGTCCTTACGGCGCTTTGGGGCGCGTTGGTGCCGCAAGCCCGCCCGCCCGAGACCTGCCTGATCAACTATTACGGGCCGGAGGCGAAAATGGGCATGCATCAGGACCGCGACGAGGGCGATCTGAGCCAGCCGGTCGTGTCGGTCTCGCTCGGGGACGAGGCGCTCTTCCGCATCGGCAATCTGGAGCGCGGCGGCAAGACCGAAAGCCTCTGGCTACGCTCGGGCGATGTGGTGGTGATGGAGGGCGCGGCCCGCCTGCGTTATCACGGCGTGGACCGGATCGCAGCGGGCACCAGCCTGCTTCTCAAACAGCCCGGCCGGATCAATCTGACGATGCGTGTCGTCACACCGAGCCGCGTGGATTAGGGAAAAGCCCCATGTTATAGGGCGACCAATCCTCGATATCGGGGTAGAACTGCGACCGCCATGCCCGCACCCGCGGGTTCATCCGTCGCCGCCAGAGGGGGGGGAACATCGCCAGCGTGGTCATTGCCGGATAGCCCAAGGGAAGCTGCGGCGCCTCCGATTTGGCATAGGTCTGCAAAAGCGGGAAACGGCGGCTGGGCTTGTAATGATGGTCGGAATGGCGCTGCAGGTTGATCAGCAGCCAGTTCGAGGCAGTATGCGAGGCGTTCCAGCTGTGATGCGGTTGGACATGCTCGTATTTGCCCTCACCTAGATAGCGCCGTGTCAGCCCGTAATGCTCGATATAATTGGTCAGCTCCAGCTGCCAGATCGCAAAAATCGCCTGAAGTGCAAAGAGGATCACGCCAAAGATCCCGCCCACCATGAAGGCCAGCAGAAGTGCCGCCAGCTGCAGCCCCGCATAGCGCCAGAACGGGTTCGACAGATCCCAATGCGGGCGGCCCGCGCGGTCGAGCCGGCGGCATTCGGCCTCGAGCGCCGAGGTCGGACAGTCTTTCAACACGCGCAGGAAATAGCGGTGGAAGCCCTCGTTATAGCGCGCCGTCACCGCATCGCGCGGGGTGCCCACCCATGAATGATGGACCAGCAGATGCTCGCTGCGGAAATGCGAATAGAGTACCGAGGCCAGCAGCAGGTCGGCCAGCCAGCGTTCCACGGGGTTTTTCTGGTGCATCAGCTCATGCGCATAGACCATGCCGATCGTGCCCGAGATTACGCCTACCCCGAAGAAAAGCCCCACGATTTCAATAAGGTTCATCCCGCTGTCATGGGTCGCGAAATAGATCGTGCCATAGATCACGCAGAGCTGGAGCGGCAGCCATGCCATGGTAATCGCGCGATACCAGAACAGATCCTCCTCGGGCGTGTCCACATCCGGCTGGTCGGCATTCTTGCCAAGGATCTTGTCGAGAAGCGTCACCACCCACCACGCATAGAGCGGCAGCAGGATCAGCGTCCAGCCGCCGAACATCATCTCGATCAGTACCAGCGGAATCGTCCCCAGAGACAGCCAGAAAGGCAGGGCGCGTTCCGGCTGGGCCAGCTCTTCGCGTGTGGACATATCGGGCCTCCGTTATTCGCCGCCAGCATAGACATGATGGGCGCGGGGGTGCAATCGGGCTTGCGCAGCGGCTACTTGGCAGGAGCAGTCTGCGCCGCCTCCCAGACCTTTCGCATCAGCGTGGGCAGATCCTCGGGCGAGAACGCGTTATCGCCCAGCATCCCTTCCATATGGCCGGTTGCGCGATGAACGGTCAGAACCAGATGGAAATGGGTGAATGTATGGCGCACGTCGGTGGGGGCTTGCGTCCAGTCAGCCGTGACGGGGGGCGCGAAAGCGGGGAGCGTCTCGGCCCAGTCGCTGGTCGGAAAGCCCAGCGTGCCGCCCAGAAGCCCGCGATCGGGGCGGCGCTCGACCAGCACCTCGCCGGAGGGGCCAGTGAGCACATAGGCATGGCCCAAGCGTGTGGGCTTCACCTTTTTGGGCGCTTTGACGGGAAGGCTCGCGGCGATACCCTGCGCATGGCCCTCGCAGATCTCGATCAGCGGGCAAAGCGCACAGACCGGATTGCGCGGCGTGCAGATCGTGGCGCCCAGATCCATCATCGCTTGCGCATGATCGCCCGCACGGTGCGTGGGCGTAACCAACCCCGCCAGCCGTGCGATTTCAGGGCGTGTGCCGGGCAGCGGATCGGTCAGCGCGAAGACGCGCGAGATCACACGTTCCACGTTGCCATCCACCACGGTGGCGGGCTCGTCAAAGGCGATGGAGGCGATGGCCGCCGCCGTATAAGGGCCAATACCGGGCAATGCCTGCAACTCGCGTGCGGTCTGCGGGAACTCTCCGCCCAACTCGAACGCCACAACACGGGCGCATTTCAACAGGTTGCGCGCACGGGCATAATAGCCGAGCCCCGCCCAAGCCGCCATGACATCACCATCCTCCGCCTGCGCCAGATCGGTGACGGTCGGCCAGCGGGTGGTGAAGGCGCGGAAATAGTCGCGCACGGCGGCCACGGTGGTCTGTTGCAGCATCACCTCCGACAGCCAGACGCGATAGGGCGCGGTCCGCAGCCCCTTTGCATGGTCCGCAGGCCCTGTGCGCCATGGCAGAACGCGGGCATTTCGGTCATACCATGCCAGTAGGGCGGGGCTGATATCGGCTACGTCACGCAATATTTATGCTCTCTTATCGGCAAGTGGTTGGTATCGGGCCTCGGAGTGCCTAAAATAACAGTTGAACGCGAGATTGACAGATGGCCGCAAAGAAAACGACGACCAGCGATACGGGGAAAGCGAAACGGGGCAAAGGCTCCGGCTATAACCCTATGTCCTCGCGCCGGATGCGGGGGTTCGAATCCGCCTCCGGCCTGCTGAAAGACCGCATCCGCTCGGTGGGCGAGACACGCGGCTTTGCCGTGACGCGGCTTCTGACCCATTGGTCCGAGATCGTGGGTGAGGAAATCGCCGCCCAGTGCCGCCCCGTGAAAATCGGCTATGCGCGGGATGGGATGGGGGCCACCCTGACCCTGCTGACGCTTGGCGCCGCGGGTCCGATGATGCAGATGGAGATCCCGCGGATCCGCGAGAAGGTGAATGCCTGCTACGGCTATAATGCGATCTCGCGGATCACACTGACCCAGACCGCGCCCACAGGCTTTGCCGATGGGCAGGCGCAGTTTACCGCAGCCCCCAAGGCGCGGCCCGAACCCACTCCCGAAATCCGTGCACAGGCCCAAGCGACAGCGGCCGATTGCAAGGATCCGGGGCTCAAATCCGCGCTGGAGATGCTGGCGCAGAATGTGTTGATGAAGTCGGCCAAGCGGTCTGACCAGAAGAAAGGCTAACTTATGAACAGACGTTCCTTCCTGCTCGGGATTTCCGGTGCCGCCGTTGTGGCTGCATTGGGGGGCTGGATCAGCAGCCGCGGCCAGAGCGCCATGACCGGCTTTGCAACGCCTGCCGCCGCCGAAGATGCTGCTGACACGCCCAAGGCGGAAATCCTGCCCGATATCCCGATCGGTCAGGCAGATGCACCGGTGACGATCATCGAATATGCCTCCTTCACCTGCCCGCATTGCGCGCATTGGCACGAGACCTCATGGGCCAAGCTGAAGAAGGAATATATCGACACCGGCAAGGTGCGTTTCATCATGCGCGAGGTCTATTTCGACAAGTTCGGCCTCTGGGCAGGGCTTCTGGCGCAATGCGGCGGCGAGATGAAATATTACGCCGTGGCGGATATGATCTTCGACGAGCAGAAAGACTGGATCGGTGATGGCCAGCAGGCCACGATCGCCGCCAATCTGCGCGCGCTGGGGCTTAAGGCCGGTCTGGACAAGGACGCGATCGAGAATTGCCTCAATGACCAGACCCGCGCCCGCAACATGGTTGCGACCTTCCAGAAACATGCCGAAGAAGACAAGGTGGATGGCACGCCGACCTTCTTCATCAATGGCAAGAAATATTCCAACATGGCTTGGGATGATTTCAAGAAAGCCGTGGATGAAGCACTTGGCGCCTGAGCGCTGTTTCATGTGAAGCAATGAAAAGGGCCGCCCCGAGAGGCGGCCCTTTTCATTTGGGATCGGCGGGGGGAAGCCCCCTGCCTGAGACCCGCTCGTTCAGACCCACGGGCGCGATTGCGCGGCCTGTGCCTCGAAGCTGTCGATGGCGGAGGCCTTGTTCAGTGTCAGGCCGATATCATCGAGGCCTTCCAGCAGGCAGTGCTTCTTGAAAGGATCGACGTCGAACTTGACCACGGTGCCTTCGGAGGTGGTGATCTCCTGCGCTTCGAGATCCACCGTCATGCGCGCATTGGCGCCTTTTTCCGCGTCTTTCATCAGCGTATCAACGGCGTCCTGCGGCAGCACAATCGGCAGCATCCCGTTCTTGAACGAGTTGTTGAAGAAGATATCGGCGAAGGAGGTCGAGATGACCACCTTGATGCCGAAATCCGCCAGCGCCCACGGCGCGTGCTCGCGCGAGGAACCGCAACCGAAATTGTCGCCCGCGATCAGGATCTGGCTCTCGCGATAGGCGGGTTTGTTGAGAATGAAATCGGGGTTCTCGCTGCCATCGCGGTTGTAGCGCATCTCGGCGAAGGCATGCACGCCGAGGCCGGTCCGTTTGATCGTCTTCAGGAAGCCCTTGGGGATGATCATATCGGTGTCGATATTGACCAGCGGCATGGGGGCGGCGATACCGGTAACTTTTTCGAATTTTTCCATTGTCGTCGCTCCTTATGCGTCCGCCAGTTCCATGAACTTGCGCACATCGGTCAGTTTGCCGGTCACAGCGGCACAGGCGGCCATTGCCGGGCTCATCAGATGGGTGCGGCCCTTGTAGCCCTGACGACCCTCGAAGTTACGGTTCGAGGTGGAGGCGCAGCGCTCGCCCTCGGCCAGCTGGTCGGGGTTCATGGCGAGGCACATCGAGCAGCCTGCCATACGCCATTCCATACCTGCATCCAGGAAGATCTTGTCCAGACCCTCTTCCTCGGCCTGCGCACGGACCAGTCCCGAGCCGGGGACGACCATCGCGCGCACGCCTTCGGCGACCTTACGGCCTTTGAGCACTTCTGCGGCAGCGCGCAGATCCTCGATACGGCCATTTGTGCAGGACCCGATAAACACCACGTCGATCGCGATATCCTCAAGCTTGGTGCCCGGTTCGAGGCCCATATAGTCGAGCGAGCGTTTGGCCGCCTCGACCTTGCCGCCCTTGAACGAGTCCGGTGCCGGAACCTCGCCAGAAATCGGCAGAACGTCTTCGGGCGAGGTGCCCCAGGTCACAACCGGCTCGATCTCTTCGCCTTTCAGCGTGACGACCTTGTCGAAATGCGCGCCCTCATCGGTGAAGAGAGTCTTCCACCAGTTCAGAGCGGCTTCGAACTGCGCACCCTTGGGCGCGTGCGGACGGCCTTTGACATACTCGAAAGTCGTCTCGTCGGGCGCAATCAGACCCGCGCGGGCACCGCCTTCGATGGCCATGTTACACACGGTCATCCGGCCTTCCATCGACAGGCTCTGGATCGCCTCGCCGCAATACTCGATGACATGGCCGGTGCCGCCGCCGGTGCCGGTGGCGCCGATCACGGCCAGCGTGATGTCCTTGGCGGTCACGCCCGGCTTCAGCTTGCCGGTGATCTCGACCTTCATGTTCTTGGATTTTTTCTGGATCAGTGTCTGCGTGGCCAGAACGTGTTCGACTTCCGAGGTGCCGATCCCGTGCGCCAGCGCGCCGAATGCACCATGGGTCGCGGTGTGGCTATCGCCGCAGACGACGGTCATGCCCGGCAGCGTCCAGCCGTTCTCGGGACCGACGATATGCACGATGCCCTGACGGACATCCGATACCGGATAATAGTTCACGCCGAAATCCTTGGCGTTCTTGTCGAGTGCCTCGACCTGAATGCGGGATTCCTCGTTCTCGATCACGCCGGAGGCACGATCCAACGTGGTGGGGACGTTATGATCCGGAACGGCAATGGTTTTTTCCGGCGCGCGCACCTTGCGGCCCGCCATGCGCAGGCCCTCGAAGGCTTGCGGGCTGGTCACTTCATGGACGAGGTGGCGGTCGATATACAGCAGGCAGGTGCCGTCTTCGTCTTCGGAAACGACATGGGCGTCCCAGATTTTGTCATAAAGGGTCTTCGGAGCAGACATGGCTCTCACTTTCATAGGGATAGCTGTGGAATTACTCAGGGAGGTTCAGGCATGACACAAGGCCGCCTGAACAGGCGGCGCATCAAAGTCGTGCGAGGACCGAGCGGCTTTCGCCGTAGAAGCGTTCGCGTAGGCGAACACGTTCCATGATGTCAAAAATCCGAGTCATACCCTGCCTATACTCTCCTGCCCCGTATGCCGCAAGAAAATCTCGGGGCAGGGATGTTGACGTAGTTTCGGCCGAGGACCTATTCGAATTCGCGCGAAATCAGGGCGCGGTTGATTTCCTGCCGCACCAGACGGCGCACCTTGCGGGTGATCTGCTCGCCCAGAGCGCCCTGCAACTCGGCGCGGATCATACGCCCGACCATCTGGCGCAGGGCGTCCTCGTCAAAGACCGGTGCGCCATCGGAGGGGCTCTGCCGTGCAACGCCTTGCCGGGCGCTCTCGGCCGTCAGCTCGGTTGCGGGGCGGGTAAGATGCAGCCTGCGGGTGGCTTCGCGCAGGACATCGACCTCAGCCGCTGCGACAACGGATCCGGCTAGCGCCTCGGCTGCGGTTTCCAGCTCGGGGGGAAGGTCCTCTTCGGGATGCCAGTCTGCTTCCGGCGAGGCTCCGTCCGGCTCGGCGGCCCAGTCCTGCGAGGCGAGATCGGGGTCTTCGCTGTCCGGCTCCTCCACAGCATTGATCCCGGCAGGCTCCGCCTCCGCTGGACCATCATCATCTCCGCCCTCAAAAGCAGGGAAGGCCGTGCCGATGTCGTCTTCCGGCTCCGTGGCGCCGAATGCCGTCGTTACGGGAGAGGTTGTCTTGCCGGTTGCGGTGCCGCCATGACCGAATGCGTTCAGCGCGCCCGCCAGAGGGGCTGGATCGCCCTCCTCCGGCTCGAAATCCTCCCCGACCGAGGGAAGGAGCGGAGTTTGAGCCGGAGACGGGAGAGGGCTGGCTGGCCGGGTCTGCATATGCGGTTCCAGCTGCAGCACATCATCGGTCATCTCCGGTGCATCGGGGCTGGTGTGATCCATCTCTGCAGCGTCGAAGGCGGCTGTTTCGGACAAATCGGCTTCAGTGTCGGAAATATCGGTCTCCTCGCTCTCGGGCCAGTCATGGGCGGGAGCGGTCTGGTTGACCGCTTCCCATTCCTGATCGAGGCTTTCCTCGGTATCGGCGGAGGCCCCGAAGTCAGTCTCGGCATCCGCGTCCGTCATGGCGCTTTCGGGCTGCGGGGCTTCATCCGTAAAGGGGGCGTCGTCTCCCGCCATCGCGAAGGTTGTGGCTGGGTCATAGGCCTCTGCCGCCTCATCCTCTTCCGCAAAGGAGGGGGCAGGCGCGTCCTCTACCCGATCCGATGCCGTCAGCACAAGAGCCTCTTCCGGCTCGGGATCGGGGCTTTCCGGAGATATGCGCGTGTTGGAACGAAGTGGATCTTGCGCGACAAGACGGCGAATGGAGGACAGGACGTCCTCGATTTCGATCTTTTTCTCGGGCTCGGCCATAGGCTCTCCAATCCGGCAGGCGACCCGGAGAGAGACAGTGCCACCCGGATCCGAACATTCACACAAGGCGGGCCCGGTGGCGGGCCCGCGGAACGGTGGAGGCGCTTATTTCTGGCCGATCGCCTTCAGAACGCGATCGAGCTTCTCGCCCCGGATGCTGGTCAGCGGCGCATTATGCACAACGTTATAATATGCGGCCGGATCGTAGGTCGGGATCCCCAGCTTCAGGTTTTCCACCGTTAGCAAACCCATATTAGATAATAGTTGATAATACGCTACCTGCAAATCGGCCTCGGCGGTGATACGCGAGGCGCGAGCATCCAGAAGATCCTGTTCTGCATCGAGAACATCCAGCGTGGTGCGGGCACCGAGGGTGGCCTCTTCCTTCACGCCGTCATAGGCGACATTGGCGGCGCGGATCTGCTCGTCATAGGAGCGGATCTGGGCACGATAGACGTCGATGGAGGAATAGGACGACAGCACGGCCTGCGCCACATCCACGGCTTCCTGACGCAGTTCCGCACGGGCTGAATCCCGGTTTGCCACGGCCTGACGATAGGCCGAATCCAGTGCACCACCCGAATAGAGTGTCTGGCTCAGCCCGATGCTGGCGGATTGGCCGACATAGCCGCCCTCGTCATTGGAGAGCGACAGCGAACCGGTGACTTCCGGCAGCTTGTTCGCTTTGGCCGATTGGATCGCGATTTCCGAGATCGTCACCGAATGCTGCAGCGATTTGATGCTGGGATGGTTGCGCTGTGCGGTGCTTGCGGCCTCGTCGCGCGATTTCGGTAGATTGGGAGCCTTGGGCAGCGGTGCCAGCTGACCCGGATAATGGCCAGTTGCGGCCTTGTAATCCTCGCGCGCGGTCACGAGCGAGCCCTGCGCGCTTACCAGCGAGGCCTTAGCCGAGGCAAGCTGGGCTTCGGCCAGCGACACGTCCGTGCGGGTGACTTCGCCCACATCGAAACGGTCATTGGTGGCGTTGAGTTCTTCTTGCAGCACACGGACCGAGTTCTGGTTAATCGAGACCTGTTCCTGCGCGCTCTTCACATCGGAATAGGCCTGAACGGTGGCCAGAAGCACCTGCTGCTCGATCGAGCGCAGGGTCTCACGGGTGGCCAGGACGGCTTCTTTCTGCGAGCTGACGGTCAGGCGGTTGCGCCCGAAATCGAATAGCGTGATCGAGGCGCTCAGTGCGGTCGAGGCGGAGGAGCCTTCGGTGGTCACTTCGCGGCCCGTCGAGGACGACACGCCTTCCGACTTGCTCCAGCCATAATCCGCAGTCCATTGCACGACAGGACGCAGCGCGGCAACCGCCTGTGCAACATTCTCGTCTGCGGCCCGCAGCGTGGCGCGGTTCTGCTCCAGAAGGTTGGAGTTCTTATATGCGGAGATCATGGCATCGGCGAGCGTCTCTGCGCTTGCCATCGCCGATCCGATTGCCATGAACCCTACAGTTCCTGCGGCCAATACAAGTGATTTGAACATTTTGCCCGTCATGCCTCTGCTATGTTATCTGCCCGGCCTGACGGCGAGGGCTTTGGATAGACATCCTGCGATATGCCCGATGGGGCGCGTTACAGGCTGAAACTTTTTACTTTGCGGAAGCCCTCGAGAACCGGCGCTGCTGCGTTGAACACATCCCGCCAGTTCACCACACCATCGGTCTTGGTGCCGATACGCGCGATCCCGAGATTGTTTTCCATAAAGACGGCACCGATGCGGCCGCCTTCCTTGAGGGAGTCGATAATGGCCGTGGGGACCTCCTCGACGGCGCCCTCGATAATGATCGCATCGAAGGGGCCATGTTGCGGCGCACCCTGTTCGAGCACGTTATGCACCACTGCGATATTGTCGACTTCGGCAGCACCCAGGGTTGCTTCGGCCTGTTTGGCCAGCGGATCTTCCTCTACCGCAACGACGGCTTCGGCCAGATGCGCGATCACGGCGGAGGAATATCCGTATCCGCAACCCAGATCGAGCACGAGGTCGGTTGCGGTGATATTCAGGGCATCCAGCAGCTTGGAGAAAATGCGCGGCTCGAGCAAGACGCGGCCTGGCGCGAGTTCGAGATTTTCGCCCAGATAGGCGACCTCGCGCAGGGAATCGGGCACATAGCTTTCCCGCGGGACATTCAGCATGGCCTCGATGATCGGAAATTTCGTTACATCATTGGGCCGGACTTGGGTGTCCACCATGACCACGCGGCGCGTTTCGAAGTCCTGCATTTTGCTAAACTCTTCAGTCTGGATTGTTGTGCCATTACTTACATAGAAAGCTTTTCGGGGCAAGTTAGGCATTGTCTCAGGGTGAAGATGTGAAAATCAATGCTGCTTGGGTGTCACACCCTCTTGCGCGACCTTGCACAATCGGTTAGACCGCGCCTCACCACTGGCTGGCGAGTTGGCGGAGTGGTGACGCAGCGGATTGCAAATCCGTGTACAGGAGTTCGATTCTCCTACTCGCCTCCAAATTCTTCATTCAATTTAGACAGCAAGAAAGATCGTAGCGGTCCGGTATCTGCTGGT
This sequence comes from Thioclava kandeliae, assembly GCF_040297545.1. NCBI lineage: Bacteria > Pseudomonadati > Pseudomonadota > Alphaproteobacteria > Rhodobacterales > Paracoccaceae > Thioclava > Thioclava kandeliae. Next base: position 87,852 of record NZ_JAYWLC010000006.1, on the reverse strand, counting down.
TTGTGTTTGATCGGCGTAAAAATCCTGTTGCGATTGTTCGCCGGCGGGCGGCTGCGCTCAGTGCCGGTTTTTCGCGCGGTCCGACGCCGCTTGCGATCGGGGCGGATGCGCCAAGGCTGTCTGTCACGGATAGCGAAAAGGTAGAAAAACAAAAGCCTCGCTTTGGGCGAGGCTTTTTGCTTCTAGAGTGAAAGTGGTGAGCCGTGCAGGATTCGAACCTGCGACCCACTGATTAAAAGTCAGTTGCTCTACCAACTGAGCTAACGGCCCACTTTCTTTCGTTTCCAACCGGTTCGCTGTGTGCTTCCCTGCTGGTGTGGGCGCCTTCTACGGTCCTAGACGGGGGGCGTCAACAGCGAAATTCAAAAAAAATGAGATCTCTGGAAAAAACTTCTCGGGCAGCGTATATCGCGCCCATGGAAAACGCGTCTTTACCCCAGTCCTCACTGGCCTTCATGAAAATGCATGGTCTTGGAAACGATTTCGTCGTGATCGATGCCCGTAATGGCGCCGATCCGGTGACCCCTGCCTTGGCCGAGGCCCTTGCAGACCGGCATCGCGGGGTGGGCTTTGACCAGCTCGCCCTGATCGGCCCCTCGCAAGAGGCCGATTTCCATCTGAAATTCTATAATTCGGATGGCTCTCTCTCGGGCGCCTGTGGCAATGCCTCGCGCTGTGTTTCCGACTGGATGATGAAAGAACTGGGCAAGGACCATGTGCGTTTCACTACCGATCGTGGTCAGCTGGAGGCGAAGCGTGCAGCCAATGGACTGGTCTCGGTCAATATGGGGGCGCCGATTCTGGACGCTGCGATGATTCCCTTTGACGGCGATCCGCAAGCGACGGGGATAGAGGGCGATCCGGTGGCTGTGGGTATGGGCAATCCGCATTGCGTTTTCTTTGTCGAGGATGCCGAAAAGGTCGCGCTGGAAAGCTGGGGCGCCGAGATGGAGCATCACCCGGGCTTCCCGGAGCGCACCAATGTCGAGTTTGCCTCCGTCACCGGCCCCGACCATCTGCGGATGCGGGTCTGGGAGCGCGGGGCAGGGGTGACGCTTGCCTGCGGCTCGGGCACCTGTGCGACTGCCGTGGCGGCGCATCTGCGTGGTCTTACGGGGCGTCGGGTGATCGTTGATGTTGATGGCGGCCGCCTCGAGATCGACTGGCGCGAGGATGGCGTCTGGATGACCGGCCCCACCGCTTTCGTGTTCCGCGCCGAACTGACCTCTGATTTCCTGGGTGCCCTATGAAACCGCCTGTCTTTGCCACGCTTGGTTGCCGACTGAACGCTTATGAGAGCGAGGCGATGAAGGAACTCGCCGCCGCGGCAGGCGTCGAGGGCGCTGTTGTGGTGAATACCTGTGCGGTCACGGCCGAGGCCGTGCGCAAGGCCAAGCAGGAAATCCGCCGTCTGGCGCGCGAGAATCCCGACGCGCCGATCATTGTGACCGGCTGTGCCGCGCAGACCGAGCCCGAGACATTTGCCGGTATGGCAGAGGTGACCAAGGTCATCGGCAATCACGAGAAGATGCTGCCCGAGACATGGGCGCAGATGCGTGTGCCCAACCTGATCGGCGAGACCGAGAAGGTGCAGGTCGATGATATCATGTCGGTCAAGGAGACAGCGGGTCATCTGATTGACGGCTTCGGCCGCCACCGCGCCTATGTGCAGGTCCAGAACGGCTGCGATCACCGCTGCACCTTCTGTATCATCCCCTATGGCCGCGGCAATTCGCGCTCCGTGCCTGCGGGGGTCGTGGTCGAGCAGATCAAGCGTCTGCGTGACCGCGGATTCAACGAGGTGGTGCTGACCGGTGTCGATCTGACCTCATGGGGGGCGGATCTGCCGGGAGAGCCGCGCCTGGGCGATCTGGTGATGCGCATCCTCAAACTTGTGCCGGATCTGCCGCGTCTGCGGATTTCCTCGATCGATTCCATCGAGGCCGACGAGAACCTGATGCTGGCGATTGCCACCGAGCCGCGCCTGATGCCGCATCTGCATCTGTCGCTGCAGGCGGGCGATGACATGGTGCTCAAACGCATGAAGCGCCGCCATCTGCGTGACGATGCCATTGCATTTTGCGAAGAGGCGCGCAGGCTGCGCCCCGGTATCGTTTTTGGTGCAGATATTATCGCCGGTTTCCCCACCGAGACCGAGGAGATGTTCCATAACTCGTTGAAACTGGTCGAGGAATGCGGGCTCACCTTCCTGCATGTCTTCCCCTATTCGGCGCGCAAGGGCACGCCTGCGGCGCGGATGCCCGCAGTGAATGGCACGGCGATCAAGGATCGTGCGCGGCGTCTGCGCGAGGCGGGGGACCATGCACTCGGGGCGCATCTTCAGGCGCAGGTCGGGCGCGAGCTGGTGATCCTGACCGAGGGGCCGCAGGCCGGACGTACCGAGACTTTCACCGAGGTGCATTTCGACACCGATCAACCCGAGGGCACCATCCTGACCGCAACAATCCGCGGCCATGACGGAAAACGCCTGCTCGTATGACGCCTTATCTCCCCGCTGCCCCCTCGCGCCGGTCAAGAAAGCGTGTTCTGCCGCAGCGATAGCTTGGCGGCGTGGCACGGCTCATTGCGTATGGTGTCCTACGCGGCTAGGATTTGGGGAACACGAGAGAGGACATATCCATGCCGTTTCGAATGACGCCGGTTCGCGCGTTGGCCCTTTCAATCGCCGCGCTGCAGGCGCCGATGGCTTTTGCCGCCGATGCACCCGATGCCGCAGGTGCCTATCTCGCCGCGCGGGCTGCCACTGCGGATAATGATTACCAGACTGCAACGAGCTATTATGCCCAGCTGTTGCAGAAGGGGATCATCGATCGCGGTGTGGCGGAATCCTCGATGACGGCGCAACTGGTGCTGGGGGATTTCGACAAGGCCGTCGAGATCGCCAATCAGGTTGCGGCAACGGATGCCGATGCGGCCGATAGCCAGCCGGTCTTTCTGATGCGTCTGGCGGATGCCGTGCGCAATGACCGTTTCGACGAGGCCTTGAAGCTGGTCGATAGCACCCAGAATATCGGGCCACTCTTCACCCAGCTTTACCGCGCATGGGTCTATGTGGGCCAAGGCAAGATGACGGATGCGTTCGATGCTTTCGATCAGGTTGCCAAATTGCCGGGCCTGCAGGGCTTTGCCGAGTATCATAAGGCGCTGGCCATGGCGCAGGTGGGCGATTTCGAGAGCGCCGACAAGATCCTCTCGGGCGAGGCATCCGATGCGATCCATGCGACCCGCCGCGGGGTGATGGCCCATGTCGAGGTGCTGTCCAATCTCGACCGTAATGCGGACGCGGTAGCTCTGCTGAAATCGGTCTTCGGAGATGCGCTCGATCCGCAGCTTGCCGCGCTGAGCAAACGTCTGGAAGATGGCGAGACGCTGCCCTTCGATGTGGCGACCGATGCGCAGGAAGGTGTGGGCGAGCTTTACTATTCCATCGGTGCGGCGCTTTCGGGCGGCGATGTCGAGGATGCGGTGCCGCTTCTGCATGCGCGGATCGCGCAATGGCTGAACCCGCGCAATGCCGATGCCACGCTGCTGGCGGCCTCGGTGCTGGACCAGCAGGAACAATATGATCTGGCGATTGCCACCTATGACCAGATCGATGCCGCGAGCCAGCTGCATTACGCAGCCGAGCTTGGCAAGGCCGAGACCATGATGCGCGCCGGCCAAGCCGAGGAGGCGATCAAGACCGTGCAGGCCGTGGCCGAAGCCGATCCCGAACTGCGCGGGGTCTGGGTCTCGCTGGGCGATATGCTGCGCCGCGAGGAGCGGTTCGGCGAGGCTGCCGAGGCCTATCAAAAGGCGCTCTCGCGCATCCAGACGCCCGAGCCGCGCGACTGGTTTGTCTATTATGCCGCCGGTATCTCGGATGAGCGGTCGGACAAATGGGACCGTGCCGAAGGCGAGTTCCGCAAGGCGCTCGAGCTCAATCCGGGCCAGCCTTCGGTGCTGAACTATCTCGGGTATTCCTATGTGGAAAAAGGCGAGAACCTCGAAGAGGCGCTGAAGATGATCCGCGAGGCGGTGAAAAACTCGCCCGATTCCGGTTATATCATCGACAGTCTCGGCTGGGCGCTCTTCCGTCTGGGCCGTTACGACGAGGCGGTGACCGAGATGGAGAAGGCCGCCACGCTGGAATCCGTCGATCCGCTGGTCAATGACCACTTGGGCGATGTCTACTGGGCCGTGGGCCGCAAGCGCGAGGCACGGTTCCAGTGGAAGCGCGCCATTGCCTTCGGTCCGGGCGAGGATGTGGATATGGACCGTGTACAGCGCAAGCTGGATATGGGGCTTGATGCGGTGCTCAAAGAAGAGGGCGCAGCGCCCCTGAAGGCACAACCGGCGGTCCAATGACCCTGTCCGGTATCGCGCCTGCCAAGGTCAATCTGTCGCTTGCGGTGACGGGGCGTCGGGCGGATGGCTATCATACGCTCGAGAGCCTCGTTGTTTTTGCAGGGTTTGGCGACCGGCTGGAGGTTGCGCCGCATGAGGCGCTGGTGCTTGAGGTCGATGGCCCCTTTGCCAGAGGTGTGCCGGTCGACGGGCGCAATCTGGTGCTGAAGGCCGCGCATCTGTTGCAGGAAAGAACGGGCTGCCGGAAGGGCGCGCGGATCACGCTGACCAAGACCCTGCCGCATGGTGGCGGGATCGGGGGAGGGTCATCCGATGCGGCGCTGGCGCTGAAGCTCTTGGCCGAGCTGTGGGATGTGCCGCCGCTAAGCGCCGGGGAGGCGCTGGCCCTTGGGGCGGATGTGCCCGTGTGCATGCAGGCGCCGCAGCCCCAGATCATGCGCGGCATCGGCGAGTTGCTGGTGCCCGCACCGGTTCTGCCCGATAGCTGGCTGGTGCTGGTCAACCCGCAGATCGAGACGCCGACAGGGGCGATGTTCAGGGCTCTGGCGCGCGAGACGGGCGTCGCCCCCGCGCCTGTCCTTCATGTGCCGCCGGGGATGGGGTATGAGGATTTCGCGCTCTGGCTGGCCGCGCATGGCAACGATTTCGCAGATGTCCTGACGGACGCGCAGGGGCCGGAGCATATGCCGCAGATCGCCCTGATCCTCGAGGCGCTGTCATTGCAACCGGGCTGCCTGATGCAGAACCTTTCGGGCTCCGGCAGCACTTGCTGGGGGCTCTTTGCTACGCGGACGCAGGCCGAGACCGCAGCAGAGACGCTGGCAAATGAAAAGGCCGGCTGGTGGGTCCAGCCGGCGCAGATGTTGTCCTGAAGGCGGCGCCTTAGCGCACGCGGGCCACGACGTAATCGGCCAGATCATCCAGCATGGCGCGTAGCGGATGGTCGGGCAGAGCGCCGAGTGCGGCGCGGGCGCGGTCGGCCCAGACGATCGCGGCATCGCGGGTGGCCGCCAATGTGCCATGTTTGGCCATCAGCGCCATCGCCTGCTCCAGATCGCCGTCCTGCTGGTCACCTTTCTCGATGACACGGCTCCAGAAGGCGCGCTCGGTCTGATCGGCGGCCGCCACGGCCTTGATGACCGGCAGGGTCAGCTTGCGCTCGCGGAAATCATCGCCGGTATTCTTGCCGATAACATCGGTCACCCCGCCATAATCGAGCAGGTCATCGACCATCTGGAAGGCAATACCCAGCGCATCGCCATAATCGAACAGCGCCTTTTCCGAGGCCGGATCGGCTTCGGCCAGAACACCGCCCACCTGTGTCGCCGCCGAGAACAGCGCCGCGGTCTTGCCACGGATGACCTGCAGGTAGATGTCCTCGGTGGTCGCCAGATCCTGCGCCGCCGTCAGCTGCAGCACCTCGCCCTCGGCAATCACGGCCGAGGCATTCGACAGGATGCCCAGCACACGCATATTGTCGGGCTCGGTCATCAGCTGGAACGCACGGGCAAAGAGATAATCGCCGACCAAGACGCTGGATTTGTTATCCCAGAGAAGGTTCGCGGTCGGGCGGCCACGACGCTGCGCGCTTTCATCGACCACATCGTCATGCAGAAGTGTCGCGGTGTGGATGAACTCGACGGTGGCGGCCAGATGGACGTGATAGGGGCCGTCATAGCCGCAGATCCGCGCGGCAGCCAGCGTCAGCATCGGGCGCAGGCGCTTGCCGCCCGCCTCGACCAGATGCGCGGTCACTTCAGGAATGCGCGGTGCGTGTTTCGAGGCCATCTTGGTGCGGATCAGGGCATTCACCGCCTCCATATCGCCGGCGAGAGCCTGCGCAAGCCGGTCATGCGGTTTTACTGCCTTGTCGTCGAGGCTCATCTTCCTTGTCCTTCCCGCTCTCCCCATCTCGACAGGCACGGGGCCGGACGGTAATGAGGATGGATGAAAGAGCTTCTGCGCACGACAAATCCCGTGAAATTGGCCTTGGCCAAAGCCCTTCTTACCGGCGAGGGTATAAACAGCTTTGAAATGGACGTCCATATGAGCGTGCTCGAAGGCAGCATAGGTATTTTGCCGCGTCGTCTTATGGTCACGGATGGGGATCTGGCGCGGGCAAGGGTGGTGCTGGACGATAACGAGATCGGCTCGGACTGATGTTTGCCCCCGAAGATCTGAGCTGCGATGATTTCATCGGTGGGGCGCTGCGAATCTACCAGCCGCGTTTCGGCTATCGCGCGGCAATGGACCCGGTGCTGCTGGCGGCGGCCTGTGGCGCGCAGGCGGGCGAGAGCGTGTTGGAGCTGGGCTGCGGGGCAGGGGTGGCAAGCCTGTGTCTGGGGCGGCGTGTGGCGGGGCTCGATCTGCACGGGCTGGAATTGCAGCCCGTCTATGCCGATCTGGCGCGCCGCAATGCGCAGGCCAATGATCTGGAGTTTACCGTGCATGAGGGCGATCTGGAGCAGATGCCCGCTGCGCTGCGGCAGATGAGCTTCGATCATGTCATCGCCAACCCGCCCTATTTTGCACCGCAGAACGGGACCGCGGCGCGAGATGCAGGTCGCGAGACGGCCCAACGCGAGGCGACTCCGCTTTCCGAATGGATCCGCCAAGGGCTGAAACGCCTGAAACCCTCGGGCCATCTGGTGCTGATCCAGAATGCCGACCGGCTCGATGACATCCTGTGTGCCCTGCATGGGCGGTCTGGGGCGATTCGGATTCTGCCGATTGCGGCGCGTCAGGGGCGTGATGCGGGGCGGGTGATCGTGATCTCACGAAAAGGTGCGAAAACGCCACTGAAGCTGCTGGCGCCTCTGGTTCTGCATGCACGCGCACATCACACGGGGGATGCCGAGGACTTGAGCGAAGTTGCGCAGTCCATACTGCGTATGGGGCAAAAATTGCCGATATGACTTTAACATTTTCGCAATAATTCGCCACTCAATCTGGAGGTAAGCCCACAAGCACGACAAACTCGTGACAGAAACGAAAAAACGTGCTGAACTGTAAGGGCTCAAACAGAGAGGAGACTGCCCATGTCGCTCAGTTCGCATATCACCGAACTCCGCAAGAAGCACCAGGCTCTGTCCGCCGAGGTTGAGCGCGCGACTCGAAATCCTGGCTTCCCCGGGCTGCAAATTGCCCAGATGAAGAAGCAGAAACTGCATATCAAGCAGGAGATCGTGCGTCTCGAACAGGCGTGACCTCACTGTTGTAGCCCGATCCTTGGGCTGCAGCGCAGCACGTTAGCGAGGACACACGGGATCCGCAGGATCAGCTGGCCAGCACCGTGGACCTCAACCCCAGACCCTATCCATGATGGCCCGTAGACACGGGTCGGGATGTCAACGTCAGTGATCGGCAGCAGCGTTTGCCGAGCAGCCCCTCTGTGCCTTCCGGTCGAGAACGGGCCGGAGCTTCCGAGGGACCCCAAAAGGAAAAGGCCCGCGCGTGACGGGCCTTTTTCATGTGCGGTATCCAAGGCTTCAGGACAGATACTGACCGCCATTCGCGGAGAGCGTCGAGCCGGTGATGAAGCTTGCCTCGTCGGAGGCGAGGAAGACCACGGCTCGCGCGATATCTTCCGGCTCGCCCAGACGGCCCACAGGGATGGTGCCGATGATGGCCTCGCGCACCTTTTCCGGCACGGCCATAACCATCTCGGTCGCGATATAGCCCGGGCAGATGACGTTGACGGTGATGTTGTTGCGCGCGCCTTCCTGTGCAAGTGCTTTGGTGAAGCCGATATCGCCCGCCTTCGCCGCCGAGTAATTGGCTTGCCCGAACTGGCCTTTCTGGCCATTGATCGACGAGATGTTGATCACGCGCCCGAATTTGCGCTCGCGCATGCCCGGCCAGAGCGGATGGGTCATGTTGAACGCGCCCGACAGGTTAGTCCCGATGACCTGATCCCATTGATCTTTGGTCATTTTATGGAACGGTGCGTCACGCGTGATGCCCGCATTGTTGACGAGGATATCCACGGGACCCAAATCGGCCTCGACCTTGGCGATCCCTGCGGCGCAGGCATCGTAATCGGCAACTGACCATTTATAGGTCGGGATGCCGGTCTCTTCGGTAAATTTGGCAGCGGCCTCGTCGTTACCGGCATAATTGGCGGCAACGGTATAGCCTGCGGCTTTCAGAGCCTTGGCGATCGCCGCGCCGATACCGCGGGATCCGCCGGTCACGAGTGCAACTCTGGGCATTCTTTTCCTCCTGGGCCGGTTCTGGCCCTTATAGTCTGTCCGTTATAATTCGTAGTGCGGTTGAGGGCTCATAGCCCTTCAAGGCACATTGCCACGCCCATGCCGCCGCCGATGCACAGCGTGGCGAGGCCTTTTTTGGCTTTGCTGCGCTTCATCTCGAACAGCAGGGTGTTCAGGATACGGGCCCCGCTTGCACCGATCGGGTGACCGATTGCGATTGCGCCGCCATTGACGTTCACCTTGGAGGTGTCCCAGCCCATATCCTTGTTCACGGCACAAGCTTGGGCGGCAAACGCCTCATTGGCTTCAATCAGGTCCAGATCTGCGGCCGACCACCCTGCCTTTTCGAGCGCCTTGCGCGACGAAGGAATCGGACCACAGCCCATGATCGAGGGATCTAGGCCAGCCGTTGCATAGGAGGCAATTCGCGCCATCGGGGTAAGACCGCGTTTCTCGGCCTCTTCCTCGGTCATCAGTAGAACCGCAGCGGCGCCGTCGTTGATTCCCGAAGCATTCCCGGCCGTGACCGTACCGCCGTCGCGCATGAACGCGGGGCGTAGCTTCTGCATGCTCTCGATGGTGGCACCGTGGCGGATATATTCGTCGGCATCGACGATGATCTCGCCTTTACGGGTCGAGATCGTGAAGGGGATGATCTCGTCCTTGAACTTGCCGGCCTTCTGCGCAGCTTCAGCTTTCTGCTGTGAGGCGAGGGCAAATTCGTCCTGCATCTCGCGGCTGATCTTCCATTGGGCGGCGACGTTCTCCGCTGTCTGGCCCATATGGTAGCCGTTGAATGCGTCCCACAGGCCATCCTTGATCATGGAGTCGATCATTTTCATGTCGCCCATCTTGGTGCCCGAGCGTAGATGGGCGACGTGGGGCGACATCGACATGTTTTCCTGTCCGCCCGCGATGACAATGGAGGCATCGCCCAGCATGATATGTTGTGCCGCCAGCGCGACCGAGCGAAGGCCGGAGCCGCAGACCTGATTGATGCTCCATGCCGCCGACTCGATCGGCAGACCGGCGTTAATATGCGCCTGACGCGCAGGGTTCTGGCCTTGGCCGGCCGTGAGGACCTGTCCCAAAATCGTCTCGCTGACATCCGCCTTGTCGATGCCTGCACGCTCGACGACGGCCTCGAGGACAGATTTGCCAAGGTCTTGGGCTGGAACGTCTGCGAGTGATCCGTTGAAGCTGCCAACTGCGGTGCGTGCAGCCGAAACGATGACGACATTGGTCATTATTCTTTCCTCCTGAGAAGCGATTTCTATCGCGCTTGCATCGCAGGATGCCGTCTCGCAGGAGGAGGTCAAGTGTCAATCGTAAAGATTTCAATGATTTTTTGAAATATTGTTTTTCAGATGATGGCAAGAACGATCTGTTCGGTAAACCTTGCCACACAAGGACCGCGTCAGAGAAAATATCTTCAACAATGCAATTTCAGGACAAATACGAGTTAAACCGTTCACGCACGCATTCTGCCCGCCGGGGGCGTCTTCCAAGGTGGCATAATTGTTGGCGCTCCGAAATAGTAACCTTGCATGCAATCGACACCCAATGAGGTCAAAAATGCGGCATCGTCGCAGTTCTCGACAGCTTCGGCGACGGTGAACATCTCGAAATGCCGCGCAACCGACATCAGCGCCTCGGTCAGAACCTGATTATCGGGGCTTTCGGCGATGCCTTTGATGAACTGGCCATCAATCTTGAGAATATCGAAATAGAACTCGCGCAGGTAACGGAAAGACGTGTAGCCCGCGCCGAAATCATCCAGTGCAAAGGCAACGCCACGCGCCTGTAGATCCTGCATGAAGACGGTGACCAGTTCCGGCATCTGCATCGCCGAGCTTTCGGTTATTTCCAGAATCAACCGCTCGGCAACCGTTTCATCGGCGGCCAGCCCTTTGTTCAGCGTCTTCATCCAGTTCGGATAGCCGATCGAACGCGCCGACATATTGATGGACAGGCGAAGCCCGTCATTCTCACGCAAGGCGATCAGGCCTGCCTCAAGCGCGAGGCAGTCCAGCTTGCGCCCGAGCGAGGTATTCTCGACCGTTTCGATGAAATCTTTGGCCGGAATGACACGGCCACGCTCGTCCAGAACACGGATCAGGCCTTCGTAAAATGCTATCTGATCGGGCCGCGAGGTCTGGACGACGGGCTGGAACGCGAGCACGACGTCGTGCCGTTCGACTGCACGCTCCACCATAGCTATGGTATTCTTGTCACGCTGGGCAATCGCGAAGGAAAGCGGGCTTTCGGACGAATGGTCGGTATCGAGATCGAGATTAGAATCGCTTTTCATCTTTTGCGCTCCGTCAGTGGACCGTGTGAGATTGCAACTTTAGGGCTAAGATTTTGTAAATAGGAAATTTCTCTTACCTTTATGGTAAACGGATCCTGAATGTCTGTGTGCTCAGCGGCGTAAACCAAACCGTAACCGCAATCGGCATATGGTGCCTGCAGATCCACGCAAAAGGGCATTGGTTTATGAACGCGCAGACCGGTTTTTCGACGACTCACGAGAGTGAGGCCCCGTTCGGTTTTGATGAACTGTTTTATTCTCGCACCGATACGCGCGGTGTCATTCAGGCGGGGAACGATGTCTTCCAGCGCGTCGCTGGTTTCTCGTGGGACGAGCTGATCAACGCCCCCCATAAGGTTGTTCGCCATAAGGATGTGCCCAAGGGCGTGTTCTGCATCATGTGGGACTCGATCCAGAAGGGAAACCCGATCGGGGCCTATGTGAAGAACCGTTGTAAAAATGGTGATTATTACTGGGTTCTGGCTGTAATTCTCCCAATTGAGGGGGGGTATCTCAGTGTGCGTCTCAAGCCGTCGAGTGATGTGTTCCAGCGGATCAAGGAGATCTATCCGCAAATCGTGGAGCGGGAGCAACGTGAGGGGCTGACAGCGGAAGACTCGGCAGATCTGCTGCGCGAAGAGGCCGCCACTCAGGGGTTCTCGAGCTATACGAGCTTTATCGCCTATGCTCTGGGGCAGGAGCTTGCAAAGCGTGATGACCGGCTGAAACGTACCGCAGACCGCCGTACCCGTATACTTGCCGAGATGAACCATGCGCTTGAGAAGGCGACCGAACAGCAGGTGAAGCTGCTGCGCAGCTTCGAGGCGCTGCAATCCGTTCCGAACAATATGCGAATCGTCGCTTCGCGGATGGAGCCTTCGGGCGGGCCGGTATCGGCGATTTCCGAGAATTACAAAGCGAGTTCTCAGGTTATTTCGCAGCGTCTGGCAAGTTTCGTCGGCGGTAGCGACAATATGTGCGAGCGGCTGTCCCGCGAGGTCGCGCGTGTCCTCTTCCTGATCGGTTGTAACCGTGTCATGTCCGAGATGGTCGTGAATATCGATAAAAGCGTTCCGGTCCCGCAGATTGACTGGATGGAGGAGCAGGCACTTCTGAACCGCCTCGAGGCGAAATGCACCGATGATGCTCGGGCAGCCATGTCACGCGCCGTCGGTTACGCGGCCGAACTCAATCGCGCCAGTGCCGATATTCGGCGCCAGATGCTGGGCCTCGACACGATCCGCGTGCTCGGGCGCGTGGAATGCGGCCGGATGCGGGATGTCGGTGGTCTTTCGACAACGATCGACCAGCTTGATTCCTTCCATGCCGATATCAAGGAACGGCTCGAGGCGATCATGCAGCTTTCCGAGGTCATCGAAAATGCGATGTCCTCCTATATGCGCAGCACCGCCTGATCCAACCCCTTAGATCTACTCGGAAACAACGGCGCGCAGAAATGCCTGCGCGTCCGTGCCGGACCAGTCGGCGCCGCCGATGAGCCGTGCTACTTCCTGCCCCTCGCGATTGATGATAATCGTTACCGGCAGGCCCAGCACCCCTAAGGACCGTGCGGCCCGTTGGGAGCGGTCGGTATATTTCGGCAGGCTCTCGACCCCGATATCGGCAAAGAACCGGTCGATCTTCTGCGCCGAATTTCGTCCGCTCGCAACCGTGACCACCGACAGATCATCCCCACCCACTGATCTCTGCAGGTTTTCCAGTGCCGGCATTTCCTCGCGGCAGGGAACGCACCATGTGGCCCAGAAATTCAGCACGACCACCTTTCCCCGGTAGTCTGCGAGATGGTGCGCTTGGCCCCCTTCATCCTCGAACGCCACATCCGGCAGGCTGATCGGCGCGTCATAGGTCACCAGTTTCTGCATCTCGCCGGTTTTGTACTGATCGAGCTCCGCAGCCATCGCCGCATTTGCACCAAGCGCGAGGGCCGTATAAAGGACGAGGGACCGCAGCATTTTGCCTCCAGATGACAGGGCCGAAAGATGACCGAACAGACCAGCGAACCGAAATCCTCCAACGCAATGTGGGGCGGGCGTTTCGCCGCAGGTCCCGACGCGATCATGGAGGCGATCAATGCCTCGATCGGGTTTGACCAGCGTCTTGCCGCACAGGATATCCGGGGTAGCCGGGCCCATGCCGCGATGTTGGCCGCGCAGGGTATCATCACTGATAACGATGCAAGCGCCATCAGGGAAGGTCTTCTCACCGTTTTGTCAGAGATCGAAGAGGGGAAGTTCACCTTCTCCACAGCGCTCGAAGATATCCACATGAATGTCGAGGCGCGGCTGAAAGAGATCATTGGCGAACCAGCGGGCCGTCTGCACACCGCGCGTTCGCGCAATGATCAGGTTGCGACCGATTTCCGTCTTTGGGTGCGCGATCAATGCGACGCAGCAATCAATGGGCTTGACGGGCTGATCAAATCGCTGATCGGTCAGGCCGAAGCTGGCGCCGATTGGGTTATGCCGGGCTTCACCCATCTGCAGACCGCGCAGCCGGTCACCTGGGGCCATCACATGATGGCCTATGTGGAGATGTTCGCGCGCGATCTGGGCCGCTTCACCGATGCCCGCAAGCGTATGAACGAATCACCTCTGGGGGCGGCGGCGCTGGCTGGCACCGGGTTCGATATCGATCGCCATGCGACCGCGAAGGCGCTCGATTTCGACCGTCCGATGGCCAATAGCCTCGATGCGGTATCGGATCGTGACTTCGCGCTCGAATTCCTCTCGGCGTCCTCTATCTGCGCCGTGCATATGAGCCGTCTGGCCGAGGAGTTGGTGATCTGGTCCTCCGCGCAGTTCCGTTTTGTCGCAATGTCGGACAAATGGTCGACGGGGTCCTCGATCATGCCGCAAAAGCGCAATCCCGATGCGGCCGAGTTGATCCGTGCCAAGATCGGCCGTATCCTCGGCGCGACAGTGGCCCTCTTTACCATCATGAAGGGCCTGCCGCTCGCCTATTCCAAGGATATGCAGGAAGATAAGGAGCAGGTGTTTGACGCCGCCGACAACCTCATGCTGTCGCTGGCGGCGATGGCGGGCATGATCTCCGATCTGACCGTCAAGACCGACAAGCTCGAAGCGGCGGCATCGAGCGGCTTTTCCACCGCGACCGATCTGGCCGACTGGCTCGTGCGCGAGGCGGGTCTGCCCTTCCGCGACGCCCACCATGTGACCGGCACGCTGGTTGCAATGGCCGAGGACAAGGGCTGCGATCTGCCGGATCTGACGCTTGCGGATATGCAGTCGGTCAATGCAGCTATCACCGAGGACATTTTCACGGTGCTGGGTGTGCATAACTCTGTTGCCTCGCGGATGTCATATGGTGGCACCGCGCCCGCGCAGGTGCGCGCCCAGATCACTCGTTGGAAAGAGGCGCTGGCATGAAGGCTGCACTTGTCCTAGCGCTTCTGGCGCTGGCGGCCTGCGGGGTCGAAGGTCCGCCGGTCTCGCCTGCCGAAGCACAGCAGAACCAATAATATCAGGCCGCCCGGCACGGGCGGTCCTCTTACAGGGTATCGGAAAGACCTCATGGATCACTTCACATATAAAGATGGTGCGTTGCATGCCGAGGATGTGCCCGTATCGGAGATCGCCAAATCGGTCGGCACGCCGGTCTATATCTATTCGGCCGCCACGCTGGAACGTCACTTCAAGCTGTTCCAGGAGGCGCTTGGCTGGACCGATCATCTGATCTGTTTCGCGATCAAATCGAACAGCAATCTGGCGGTGCTGAAACTGCTGGGCGATCTGGGCGCGGGTATGGATGTGGTCTCGGGTGGGGAATATCGTCGCGCCAAGGCTGCGGGCGTCCCCGGCGAGCGGATCGTGTTCTCGGGCGTGGGCAAGACCCGCGAGGAGATCGCGCTGGTGCTTGACGGTGGTATCCGCCAGTTCAACGTGGAATCCGAGCCTGAATTGCTGGCCATTTCGGACATCGCGGTGGCCAAGGGGCTCAAGGCCCCCATCGCCATCCGCGTGAACCCCGATGTGGATGCCAAAACCCATGAGAAGATCGCCACCGGCAAATCCGAGAATAAATTCGGGATTCCGATCGCTAAGGCGCAGGCTGTCTATGCGATGGCGGCAAAGCTGCCGGGGATCGATGTCGTGGGTATTGACGTGCATATTGGCTCGCAACTGACCGATCTCGAACCCTTCGAAGCCGCTTTCAACAAGGTGGCCGAACTGACACGCGCCCTGCGCGCCGACGGTCACGATATCCGTCGTCTCGATCTGGGTGGCGGTCTGGGCATTCCCTATCAGCGCGATAATAACGCACCGCCCCTGCCGATCGAATATGGCGATGTCATCCGCCGTGCTGTGGGCGATTTGGGCTGCGAGATCGAGATCGAGCCGGGCCGTCTAATCTCGGGCAATGCCGGTATTCTGGTCTCCGAGGTGATTTATCTGAAAGAGGGCGAGGGCCGGAACTTCCTGATTCTCGACGCGGCGATGAATGATCTGGTGCGCCCGTCGATGTATGGCGCGCATCACGACATCATTCCGGTGGTCGAGGCACAAGCCGGCGTCGAGCAGGAGCCCTTCGATATTGTGGGCCCTGTCTGCGAGACCGGCGACACTTTCGCCAAGGCCCGCAATCTTCCACCCGTAGGTGCCGGAGATCTTGTAGCTTTCCGCTCGGCAGGGGCGTATGGTGCGGTCATGGCCTCCGAATATAACTCGCGCCCGCTGATCCCCGAGGTTCTGGTGCGTGGTGATCACTTCGCTGTTATCCGCCAACGACCAAGCTTTGAGGAAATGCTTTCTCGCGATAGCATTCCAGAGTGGCTCTAAGCACGACCCTGTTTCGGGCGTGTCCGACACGCCCGGAAAGGACCGATGACAAAGCGCAAGCCTGATCCCGTCCTCTCATCCACCGATCCCGCTCTGCGGAAGGTGTCCCGCAAGATTTCGCAGACCCGCCTCGGGCTTGTGGTCGAACGTGGTTTGCGTGCCTTCTGGCCCGCGCTTTCGCTCTTGGCCGTTGCGGTGGCGGCGCTTGCCTTCGGGCTGGCTGAACTGCCTGCGGGTGTGTTCTGGGGGATCGTGCTCCTCTGGGCGTTGGCGCTTTGTGCCACATTAGCCATTGGTTTCAGAGCGTTCCATTGGCCCAGCCGTGCCGAGGCCCTCGCGCGGGTTGATGAAACCCTCCCAGGTCGTCCACTGACCGCTTTGGGTGATGGTATGGCTCTGGGCGGGGACGATCCGGCCACCGCGGCCTTATGGCAGGCCCATATGACCCGCATGGCCGAGCGTGCCAAGGCGGCCAAGGCAGTGCGCCCCGATCCCGATCTCGCACCGCGCGACCCTTACGCGCTCAGGATGACAGCGATCCTGTTGCTGGTTGTTGCGCTCGTCTTTGGCGCGCCCGCGCGGATGTTCAATCCGGGCGCTGTGCCGGGCGGCACCGCGCCCGCCCTCGCCGCGATGGGCCCCAGCTGGGAAGGTTGGGCCGAGCCGCCGCGCTATACCGGCCAGCCCGGCCTCTACCTGAACAATCTCAAGACCGATACGCTCACGTTGCCAGAGGGCACGCGGTTTTCTTTCCGCTTCTATGGCGATGCAAGCGCGATCGGTTTTACCGAAAGCGTGTCCAGTCCTGCGGCGGTCCCGCAATCCGAGGCCACCACCGATGTCTCGCGCCGCGATTTCGAGGCGGTGCAGAACGGGATCGTCGAGATATCTGCCAATGGCGGGCGCAAGTTCGACATCACAATTGCCCCTGATAACGCCCCCGAAGTGGCGCTGACGGGCAGCGTGGAACGCCGTGCCGATGGCACGATGGTTCTGCCCTTCCATGCCTCCGATGATTATGCCGTGACCAGTGGGCAGGCGAAGATCAAGCTGGATCTGGCGGCCATCCCGCGCAAATTCGGGCTGAAAATCGATCCCGAACCGCGCGAGACCCTGATTTTCGATCTGCCGATGCCCTATACCGGTTCGCGCAGCGATTTCGATGGTTCACTGGTCGAGCAGGCCGAGAAGCACCCTTGGGCCAACCTGCCGGTGAAGCTCGAGCTGGATGTGACCGACGGGCGCGGCCAGACCGGCAGCAGCGGCTGGCAGGAGATCACCCTACCGGGGCGGCGCTTCTTCGATCCGTTGGCCTCGGCGCTGATCGAGATGCGGCAGGACCTGCTGTGGAACCGCGAGAATGGCCCCTATGTCGCCGAGATCCTGAAGGCCCTGAACAATCGCGCCACCGATCTGATCCGCTCGACCGAGGTGCGGGTGCTGCTGCGGGGCGTGATCGGGCGGCTCGATCAGGGGCTCGAGACGCCCGGGGTGCGCGATGAGCTGGCCGATATGCTTTGGCAGATGGCCGAGCTGGTCGAGGATGGCGGGCTGTCCAATGCGCTCGAACGGATGCAGCGCGCGCAGGAGCGTCTGTCGGAGGCCATGCGCAACGGCGCCTCGCAGGACGAGATCGACAAGCTGATGCAGGAGCTGAAAGAGGCGACCGACGACTATATCCGCATGCTGGCCGAGCGGAACAAGGATCAGGGCGACCAGCCGCCGCAGGACGGTCAGCAGCAGGGCCAGCAGATCACCGGTGACCAGCTCCAGCAGATGATGGACGAGATCCAGCGCCTGATGAAGGAAGGCCTCATGGCCGAGGCGCAGGAGCTTCTGGAACAGTTCAACCGCATGATGGAAAACATGCAGGTCACGCAGGGCCAGGGCGAGGGCAACCAACAGATGCAGAGCCTGCGCGACACCTTGCGCGACCAGCAGGAACTGTCCGACGAAGCCTTCCGCGATCTGCAGAATGGCGAACAGGGCCAAGGTCAGCAGGGTCAGGGTCAACAAGGCCAGTCGCAGGGTCAGCAGAATGGTCAGGGCCAGCAGAGCGGAGAGGGTCAACCCGGTCAGGGCAATGGCAGCTCTGGTCAGAGCCTGTCCGAGCGCCAACGCGCGCTGCGGCAGGAACTCGACCGCCAGAAGGGCCTGCTACCCGATCTGGGCTCGGAAGAAAGCGACCGCGCGCAGAAGCGTCTCAATGACGCTGGCGAGGCGATGGAACGTGCCGAGGAGGCGCTGCGCGAGGGGGATAATGGCCGTGCGCTCGATAATCAGGCCGAGGCGATCCAGTCCCTTCGCGACGGGATGCAGGCGCTGAACAATGCACAAAACGGCGAGGAACGCCGTCAGGCGGGCCAGCAGGGCGAACAGGGCGAGGCACGCGGCGGCGAGGGCGGACAGAATGGCCAGCGCGAGGTGCCGAGGGATCCACTCGGCCGCTCGGCGGGCGATGGCAACCGCGTGGGCACCGACGAGAATATGCTCCAAGGGGAGAACCCCTATGGCCGCGCGCGCGATCTGCTGGACGAAATCCGCCGCCGTCAGGCCGAACGCGACCGCAGCGCGGACGAGCGCGATTATCTCGACCGGCTGTTGGACCGGTTCTGACGGGCGGGATTTGGCGGCGCGGCGTTCAGTTCGTGCCGCCCAGCCAGACAATCAGCTTCTCAAGCTGTATATCAAGTGCCAGACGCGCCTGATCGACAGCCGCGACATAGCCTGCCAGAGGCACCTGCAGTGCGGGGATCGTGGCCGAGATTTGGTCCGAGGCCAGATAGAGCGCCGCCATGATCACGGCCAACCCTACCACCAGCCCGAAGCCCAGCCGGAACCCGCTGCGCTGGCGTGCCAGTGTCTGCGGCGCATCGAACGCGGCGGCATGACGACCGCGATCAGAGGTGGCGCGCAGCGTGGAGTTGATCTCCTCGATA
Source organism: Thioclava kandeliae (assembly GCF_040297545.1). Classification (NCBI taxonomy): domain Bacteria; kingdom Pseudomonadati; phylum Pseudomonadota; class Alphaproteobacteria; order Rhodobacterales; family Paracoccaceae; genus Thioclava; species Thioclava kandeliae. Next base: position 69,206 of record NZ_JAYWLC010000006.1, on the reverse strand, counting down.
TCGGGCAACTGGTCGCGACGGCTGAAATGGTTGACCTTGTCGACCGGATGGAGAGGCGGCGCAGGCGGCACGAGGACTGGCTCGACATGCAGAAGTTCGGTTTCTTCCTCCGGCGTTTCCGGTTCGGGCTCTTGTGGCGCTTCGGGCTCGGTCGCGGTGTTTCCGGTATAGCTGACCGAGACATGGGCCTTGTCCTTGGCAGCTTCCTCGGGCTTTTGAGGTTCGGAAGCTTCGGGTTCCGGCTCTTCGGAACCAAGAAAATCATCCTCGTCCAGCGTCGCGCCGATATGGTAATCGGGATCCTCGTTCGCAAATTCCTCGGGGCTCAGCGGTTCTGCATAGGCCGCCACGACGGGAATGTCCTCGGGGTCGTCCTGCGAGAATTCGGGTGCGGGAAGGACGGCCTCGAATGCGTCCTCGCCAAAGGATAGCTCGTCCTCGGGGATCGCCTCGTCGGGCTCGTATTCCGCGGATCTGTCTTCCAAGCCGTCCTCGGTTTCGGCACATGGCGTGCCCTCTGGCCAGAAGTTATCCTCCTCTCCGGAGACGGTGTCCGCCGGGCTATCTTCCTCGACGGTCCGGTCCTCGACCGGCTGCGCGGTTTCGGCTTCCTGTGTCTGGCGCAGAAGAGCCAGCTTGGCCTGCACACGGCTGGCGGCGGCCTTGGCGACCGGCTCGAGGTTCATTTCTTCTTGCGTCTGCAGCAGACTGCCCTCGGCACGGCGGGCTTGCGCCTCGCGCTCTGCCTCTTCGCGAAGGATCGCCAGAAGCCCGTCATCAAGCTTGCGGCGCGGCATCAGGCCCGGTTGGGGTGCGGGGCGAAGCTCCTCCCCGATCTCGTTGTCCGGATCGCCAGAGAGCTCCTCGGGCTCGGAGCTCTCTGCCATTACGGGCTCTTCCGGCAGGGCCTTGTTATCCTCGAGCGCCTTGGCGATTTCGGCGGCAATGGCATCGTCGTGGAGATCCTGCGCGCGGTCGGCATCGGCCAGATTGCGGATCGTGCCGCCCGGTTGCCACTCGGATTGTGGGGCCTCGCTGAAACCGGGGGCCTTGGCATAACGGGGATCCTCGGCCGGATGGGGCATGGCCAGCATGCGCGCCGACGGCTGGAACCACATCGTCTGGCAGTTCGCGCATTGCACATCGCGCCCGCCATCGGGAATGACCTTGTCGCTGACTTCGTATTGGGCTGCGCATTTGGGGCAGGTCAATCGCATTGGGGATATGCCTCGGTCACTATATATGGGCCCAATGTCCGCTCGGGACGTTACCGCCAATCTGGCAATTCATTTTACGATGTTGTAGCAAGCAGCCAATCAATATCCAAGTATTAGCATCGATCAGAGCAAAAATGACGATGCGAGGGGGCCTTTGGTGATCGAATTAGAAAATGTCGCGATTGGCTATAACGGGATCGAGCTTCTATCGGAGGTCTCTCTCAGGCTCGTCCCCGGATCGTTCCATTTTCTGACGGGCCCGTCCGGCGCAGGGAAAACCTCGTTTCTGAAGATGTGCTATGCCGAACTGTTGCCGGTGGCGGGCCATATCAGCCTGATGGGGCAGGATGTGCGCGCCATGACCCGCGATGACCGCGCGATGATGCGTCAACGGATCGGCGTGGTGCATCAGGACTGCCAGTTTCTCGACCATTTGCCGTTGATCGAGAATGTCGCGCTGCCGCTGACCGTCTCGGGGCGGCCCGCGCATCCGCAGGAAATCGGCGAGCTTCTGGCCTGGGTCGGGCTGAAGGCGCAGGCCAATGCCCTGCCGCCCCAGCTTTCGGGCGGCGAGCGTCAGCGTGCGGCGCTGGCCCGCGCGGTGATGATGAGCCCCGATGTCATTCTGGCTGACGAGCCTACCGGCAACCTCGATTGGGAAATGTCGCTCAGGCTGCTGGGGCTGTTGGTGGAGCTGAACCGGATGGGCAAGACGGTGGTGATCGCCACCCATGACCTCAACCTGATCCGGCAGGCCAAGGCGCAGGTGCAGGCGCGGGTTTTGCGAATTTCGGGGCGGCGGTTGCAATTGGCGGGGGCGGACCTGTGATGATGAATTTCCTCAAGATCGAGCAGGGCACGGCGGGGAGGGTCGTCCCGCCCACGGGTTTCACCGCGCGGCTGACGCTGATCACGGCCGCCGCGATGGCCTTTCTGGCGGTCTTCGCGCTGGCGCTATCGCTCGCGACGAACCGGCTGGCGCATCGCTGGGCCGATGCCTTGGCGCGCACCGCCACGGTGCGGATCTCGGCGCCCGAGGACCAGATGCAGACGCAGGTCGATGCGGTTCTCAAGGTGCTGGGCGAGACGCCGGGTATCTCGGACTACAAGGCGCTGGATGATGACCAGATGCTGAAGCTGTTGAAGCCGTGGTTCGGCTCCGACCTGCCGGTGGATACGCTGCCGCTGCCGCGCCTTGTCGAGATCACCGAAAGCGGGCAGGGGATCGATGTGGAAGGGCTGCGGCTCAGGCTGCAGGCCGAGGCCCCCGGTGCGGTGCTAGATGACCATACCCGCTGGCGGCGCCCGCTGGTGCAGGCGGCCGGCCGGCTGCGGATGCTCGGGCTGGTGTCGCTTGTCCTGATCGGAGGGGCCATGGCGGGGATGATCACACTGGCCGCGCAAGCGGCGCTGGCGGCCAATGGTCAGGTGATCCGCACGCTGCGCCTTGTGGGCGCGCGCGACCAGTTCATCGCCCGCGCCTTTGTGCGCCGCTTCACCGCCCGCGGACTGGCGGGGGCGATAATCGGAACGCTTCTGGGCATGGCCGCTGTGGCGATGCTGCCCGATGCAAGCCCCGCAGGGGCCTTCCTTACGGGGCTCGGCTTCACAGGGGCGGGTTGGTTCTGGCCGCTTCTGATTCCGGTTCTGGCGGCTGTTGTGGCCTATGGGGCCACGCAATTTGCCGCTATGCGCATGCTGAAAGGGATCCGCTGATGCAATATCTCCGCTCGCTCGTCTTTATCGTCCAGATGTATCTGGTGATGGCCGTGATGACGGTCTGCCTGTTTCCGTTCGCGCTGATTGGCGGGCGTAACGTGGCGGTGATGATCTGCCGGACCTATTGCCACTGGATCCGATTTACCGCGCGCTGGCTGGTGGGGCTGCGCACCGAGGTGCGCGGCACGGTGCCCGATGGCGATGTGCTGGTCTGCGCCAAACACCAGAGCTTCATGGATATCCTGATAATCTATTCGGCCCTGCCGAAGGGCAAGTTCATCATGAAGCGCGAGCTGGCCTATATGCCGTTTCTGGGATGGTTCGCATGGGCCATCGGCTGCATTCCGGTAAACCGCGGCAAGGGCGGTGCGGCGGTGAAGGCGATGCTGAAAGCCGCCAAGAAAGGGCAGGAAAAGGGCGGGCAACTGGTGATCTTCCCGCAGGGCACCCGTGTCGCGCCCGGTGATACCAAGCCCTACAAGGTCGGTGCGGGGGCACTCTATTCCACGCTGAAGACGGCGGCGGTGCCGGTGGCGGTGAATGTGGGGCTGTTCTGGCCCAAACATGCGATCCTGCGCAAACCCGGTCTGGCAGTGATCGAGTTCCTGCCTGCCATCGAGCCCGGTCTGAAGGTCGATGCCTTCATGGCAGAGATCGAGACCCAGATCGAGACGCGGTCGAATATGCTGATGGCGGAGGCCGGGATGCCGATTGTGGCCGAGCTGGATCCGAAAGGCTGATCCCGCTCCGCACCAAAAGAAAGGCCCCCGCTCAGCAGGACTGGCGGGGGCTTTTTACTGTCCGGCAGGGATCAGGCCGCGAGGCCCTTGGATCCCATATCGAGGAATTTCTTGCGTCGCGACTTGACGAGCGCAGCACCGTCACGGCCGGCAAGCTCTTTCAGCATCGCGGTGATTTCCTTGGACACAGCGTCAAAGGTCGCGGCGCGGTCGCGCTGTGCGCCGCCCATCGGTTCCTTGATGATCCGGTCAATCACCTCGAGCTTTTTCAGATCCTGCGCGGTCAGGCGCAGCGCCTCGGCGGCTTCGCGCATTTTCTCGGCATCCTTCCACAGGATCGAGGCGCAGCCTTCGGGCGAGATCACCGAATAGATCGAATGTTCGAGCATCGCGACGCGGTCGCCTGCGGCAAAGCCCACGGCCCCGCCCGAACCACCTTCACCGATTACGATGGAGATCATCGGAACCTTGATGTTGAGGCAGGTCTGGGTCGAACGTGCAATCGCTTCCGACTGGCCGCGCTCTTCCGCGCCCTTGCCCGGATAGGCGCCGGGGGTGTCGATCAGAGAGATCACCGGCAGGCCGAACTTATCAGCCATTTCCATCAGGCGGATCGCTTTACGGTAGCCCTCGGGGCGCGCCATGCCGAAATTGCGCGCGATGCGCGAGGCGGTGTCATGGCCCTTTTCGTGGCCGATCACCACCACCGGCTGGTCGTTGAAGCGCGCAAGGCCACCCATGACGGCATGGTCATCGGCAAAGTTGCGGTCGCCTGCAAGCGGCGTGAATTCGGTGAAGAGCGTCTCGATATAGTCTTTGCAATGCGGACGCTCGGGGTGACGGGCGACCTGACATTTGCGCCAGGGCGAGAGATCCTTATACAGGTCTTTCAGCATCTGCGCGGCTTTCTTGTCCAGCGCGGCTGCTTCCTTCTCTACATCCATCTCATCGTTTGCCCGTGCCAAGGCGCGCAGCTCTTCGGCTTTGCCCTCGATCTCGGCAAGGGGCTTTTCGAATTCGAGATAGCTGATCATCGTGACCCTCCGGTTGGCTCGATGGCGCCTATATGACCTCGTGCGCATGGAAATGCAACGGTAGGGCTGTGAGGATGTGAAACCTATGCTACATGAGCCTCAGGTGGTGAGGAGAGTAGGATGATTGGCGAGGTCACTATTCGGGATGTTGCGGCCGTCCGGCTGGCAGGGATCGCGCATCGCGGAGCCTATGAGGATCTGGAGGAGGCGTTCGGACGTCTGGTCAATGTTTTCGAAGAAGGACTTTTGTGGCGTCATGTTCTGGGGGCGGCGGCTATAGGTTACGACAATCCGCGTGTGACCCCTGTGGACAAGCTGCGTTCGGATGCCTGTTTCATCGTGTCCGAGGGCTGTCCCATCGTCGCCCCCCTCAGGGAAATCCATTATCCCGAGGGCCGTTATGCGGTGTTGGAAGTGACAGGCTCCTACCGGCAACTACCGCAGGCCTATGCCAAGCTGGGCGACGAATGGTATCCGGCCTCGGGCGAGACCCATCGCGGGCTGGTGGCCTATGAGGTCTATCTCAACAATCCCGAAGAAGTGCCCGAGCGGGAGCTGCGGACAGAGATCCGGCTCCCGCTGACGTAATCACACGCCGATCATCTCGGCCTGTCGCACGATGACCTCGGCTTGACGCATCGAGGCGATATCGACAAGACGGCCCTTATAGACCGCCGCGCCAGCGCCTTCGGATTTTGCCTGTTCCATCGCCGCCAGAATCTCGCGCGCTTCTGTCACCGCTGCCTCGGAGGGCGTGAAGACCTCGTTGGCGAGCGCGATCTGTTTGGGATGGATCGCCCATTTGCCGACCATGCCCAGCGTGGCCGAGCGCAGCGCCTGTGCGCGGAAGCCCTCGTCGTCGGAGAAATCGCCAAACGGGCCGTCGACCGGCAGGAGCCCATGCGTGCGGCAGGCCGCCACAATCGCTGTTTGCGCCCAATGCCACGGGTCGGACCAGTATTTCGCGCCCTCATGCAGCATATAGTAGTTTTCCTGCGTGCCCCCGATACCGGTGGTCGCCATCCCCATCGAGGCGGCAAAATCGGCCGCACCGAGGCTCATCGCCTGCAGGCGTGGCGAGGAGGCCGCGATCTCCTCGACATGGGCGATACCGGCGGCAGATTCGATGATCACCTCGAGGCTGACCTTTTTCTTGCGGCCCTTGGCGGTTTCGATCGCGGTAATCAGCGCATCCACCGCATAGACATCCGCTGCGCAGCCGACCTTGGGGATCATGATCTGGTCGATGCGCTCCGAGCCTTCCTCCAAAAGCTCGACCACATCGCGATACCAGTAGGGCGTATCGAGCGCGTTGATCCGCACCGAGAGATACTTAGTGTTCCAGTCGATCTCGTGGCTGGCGGCGATGATGTTTTTGCGGGCAACCGCCTTATCATTGGGCGCGACGCTATCTTCGAGGTCCAAATTGATGACATCCGCCGCAGAGGCTGCCATCTTGGCGAAGAGCTTCGTGTTGGAACCGGGGCCAAAGAGCTGGCACCGGTTCGGGCGGGCAGGTGGGGTGGGCTGGATGCGGAAACTCATCGGTCCTCCGGTAATGATATTTCTATCCCGATACATAATTCGGTATATTGTTGCGCGCCGATTTTCAATGATTTTCTGCATTGCAGAATGAACGACTCGTTTATGCGGCACAGTCTTGCTTGAATCATTAAAATCACCGCTCAATCTCCGACGAATTTCCGGCATCGTGCAAATAAAATCGGCCAAATGGCCTTTTGACGAAATATATTTCAGAATTATCATTCGAATGATCCCCAAATACCAAAGAAATTTCATCGAAAAGAGCCTAGCTTAGGATCAACGACTAATTTGGAGGCCTTGTTATGGCGCTTATCGAAACCCCGTATCTGCTTTTCCTTGGTGACGCGCCGGACTCTCTGGCCGCGAAAGTGGCGCAAGGTATCAAGGACTGGCGTCCCGAGTTCGCCGTGGGCCAGTTCCGTATGGACGGGTGCAAGGCCGATATGGGTCTGACCGACATGACTCTGGACGAGGCTGTTGCGGCAGGCTGCAAGACGCTGGTGATCGGCGTGGCCAACCGTGGTGGCGTAATTTCCGCAGCATGGAAAGAAGTTCTGATTAAGGCGCTCGAAGCCGGTATGGATCTGGCCTCGGGCCTCCATAACCTGCTGCGCGAAGAAGCCGATCTGGTGGCCGCTGCCGAGAAACACGGCCGTCAGCTGCATGACGTGCGTATCCCTTCGGTGAAATATCCGATCGCCAATGGCGAGAAGCGCCGCGGCAAGCGCATGCTGGCCGTGGGCACCGATTGCTCGGTCGGCAAGATGTATACCGCGCTCTGCGTGGAAAAAGAGATGCGCGAGCGCGGCATGAAGGCCAGCTTCCGTGCCACCGGCCAGACCGGTATCCTGATCACCGGTGACGGTGTGCCGCTCGATGCCGTGATCGCCGATTTCATGGCCGGCTCGATCGAATATCTGACCCCCGATAACGACGATGATCACTGGGATCTGATCGAGGGTCAGGGCTCGCTGTTCCATGTGTCCTATTCGGGCGTGACCATGGCGCTGATCCATGGCGGCCAACCCGATGCGCTGGTGATCTGCCACGAGCCGACCCGTGCGCATATGCGTGGTTTGCCGGGCTACCAGCTGCCGTCGATCCAGGCCGTGGCCGATCTGGCGCTGCAACTGGCGCAGGTCGCGAACTCCGACTGTAAGGTTGTCGGTGTCTCGGTGAACACCAAGGATATGCCGGAAGCCGAAGCCAAAGCCTATCTGGCCAAGGTCGAAGCCGAAATGGGCCTTCCCGCAACCGACCCCTTCCGCTTCGGTGCCGGTCCGCTGGTCGATGCGCTCGAAGCTCTCGACGCCGTCGCCGCCGAGTAAGCCCTATACCCGCCGGGATCACGTCTCGGCGGGTTTTTACTGACACTCTCGCAAAAAGTCTTAGCTTGTCGGTCGAAGGGCCGTCAGAACGCATGGCCAGAGCCAGAGTGAGGAAGATATCATGATCAAAGTTACCCCCGACAGTTTCAAACTCGCCGAGGCATTCACCATCTCGCGCGGCTCGCGCACGCAATCCGACGTGCTGACCGTGCGGATCGACCGCGATGGCCTGACCGGCTGGGGCGAGTGCCTGCCCTATGCCCGCTACGCCGAGACGCTCGATAGTGTGACCGCGCAGATCAATTCGCTGCCCGCCGGTATCACCCGTATGGAGCTGCAGGAGGCACTGCCCGCCGGTGCCGCGCGCAATGCCGTGGATTGCGCGCTGTGGGATCTGGAGGCCAAGAAGGCCGGCAAGCGCGTCTGGGAGCTGGCGGGGCTTACTGCGCCCAAGCCGGAAGTGACCGCCTATACGCTCTCGCTCGATACAGTCGAGAAGATGCGCGAGAAGGCCGCGAAAAACGCCCATCGCCCCGTGTTGAAGATCAAGCTCGGCACACCTGACGATATTCCGCGTCTCGAGGCCGTGCGCGAAGGCGCGCCCAAGGCCAAGATCATCCTTGATGCCAATGAAGGCTGGGAGATGGAGACATTCCTCGATATCCAGAAACATCTGGTGCGCCTCAATATCGCGATGGTCGAGCAGCCCCTGCCTGCCGCCGCTGATGAGGGCCTGATGGGCGTCGAGCGTCTGGTGCCGATCTGCGCCGATGAAGCCTGCCATGACCGCGCCTCGATGGCGCATCTGCGCGGCAAATACGACATGATCAACATCAAGCTCGACAAGACCGGCGGCCTGACCGAGGCGCTTGCGCTGCGCGATCTGGCTCTGTCCGAGGGCTATAAGGTAATGGTCGGGTGTATGCTGGGCTCGTCTCTGGGCATGGCGCCCGCGACGCTCGTGGCGCAGGGGGCGGACATCGTCGATCTTGACGCCCCGCTGCTTCTGGCAGAAGACCGTGACCAGCCGCTGCATTACGAAGACGGTAAAGTTTATCCGCCCGAAGCGTCGCTTTGGGGCTGAGGGAAGAAGGAGTAAGGCCGATGAGCCGTATTGTTTATCTCAACGGTGAGTATATCCCCGAAGAAGAGGCCAAGGTTTCGATCTTCGACCGTGGTTTTGTCATGGGCGATGCCGTCTATGAGGTGACTGCCGTGATCGGCGGCAAGCTGTGGGATTTCGAGGGCCATGTGAAGCGTCTTGCCCGTTCGCTGAACGAGCTGGAGATGCAGAACCCGCTCAGCCGCGAAGAGCTTCTGGAGATCCACCGCGAGCTGATCGCACGCAATCCCGAGTTCATCGACGGCGGCATCTACCTGCAGATCTCGCGCGGCAATGCCGGTGACCGCGACTTCGCCTTCCCGCCCGCCGATGTGAAGCCGACCGTAGTGCTTTATACCCAAGCCAAGAACGGCCTGCTGGATGACCCCAAGGCCAAGAAAGGCATCAAGGTCATTTCCGTGCCGGATCTGCGTTGGCACCGTCGCGACATCAAGACCGTGCAGCTGCTCTACCCGTCGCTGGCCAAGATGGCGGCCAAGAAAGCGCATGTGGATGATGCATGGTTTGTCGAGGACGGCTTCGTGACCGAAGGCTCGTCGAATAACGTCTATATCGTGAAAAACGGCAAGATCATCACGCGCCCGCTGTCGAATGACATCCTGCACGGGATCACTCGTGCGGCGCTGCTGCGCTATGCGAGCGAAGCGCAGATGACCATCGAGGAGCGCCCCTTCACTATTGAGGAAGCACAAGCCGCTGATGAGGCCTTCTTCACCTCGGCCTCGGCCTTCGTGACGCCGGTCGTCGAAGTGGATGGCAAGCCGGTTGCGAGCGGCAAGCCCGGCCCCGTCGCCGTGCGCCTGCGCGAGATCTATCTGGAAGAAAGCGCCAAATCGGCGATCTGATCCTTTGCGATCCGCATATCTTCAGACAAAAGAAAACCCCGGCCGCAAGACCGGGGTTTTTGCATTGCTGCGCGGGGTCAGATGGCCGAGGTCACTTCGATTGTCGGCGAGTAATACTCGTCCGCTGTGACGCTGTAGAGCGAGATCTGCTGGCTCAGCGTTTCGAGGTCTTCCGTCACGCCATCCAGATAGACCACGGTCTCGCCATCGATCTTCACGCTTGTGCCGTTCGAATCCGCCGAGATCGTGAAGCCGTTCGGCGCCTCATCGGACACGAGTTCCAGAGCTTCGGGGTCATCCCCGCTGGCAGCCGTGCCGAAATCGGTAATGGTCACAGGGTCGCCGCCGCCCGTGACGGTGCTGACGATATACGCGTCGTTGCCAGCCCCGCCGGTCATCTCGTCCCCGTCATCGCCCACAAGCAGATCATCGCCCGCGCCACCTTCCAGCGTATCGGACTGGCCAGCCTGCTGATCGAGCGCGACCAGAAGATCATCGTTATAGCCGCCATTGAGGGAGTCCTCGCCGCTCGTGTCGACCAGAACGTCACTGCCGATATTGCCGCGCAGTGTGTCATCGCCATCCCCGCCCAGAATGGCGTCATTCCCCGCGCCGCCATCGATATAGTCGTCGCCATCTCCGCCCAAGCCGCCGAAGAAGCCCTCGTCCTCGAGCGAATTGACCAGATCCCCGAGCGCATCGCCCACGGCATCCGGATCACCGGGGTCGACCGAGTCGAGATCGAGCGCGTCGAGATCGAGCGTGTCGAGCGCGTCCGCATTGCTGTCATCGCCGCCTTCGAGCATGAGCGTGTCGTCACCATCATTGCCCAGGATCGTGTCGCTGCCATCGCTGCCGTGGATCCAGTCGCGCCCCGCAGTGCCTTGCGTGACCTCACCGGAGGCGCTCACCTGCAGGACGGGGCTCGTGTCCTCGACGGTTTCTTCAGCGGCGGTGTTGTCGCCGGTGCCATCATCCACGGCCACGCTGTCGTCATCGGTCGCGTCATCATCGGTAGCTGTGTCGTCCGTATCGCTCGCATCCTCGTCCGAGCTGTCGTCACCTGTGGTGCTTTCATCCACGGCCACGCTGTCGTCATCGGTCACGTCATCATCGGTGGCTGTGTCGTCCGCATCGCTCGCATCCTCGTCCGAGCCGTCGTCACCAGTGGTGCTGTCATCCACGGCTACGCTGTCGTCATCGGTCGCGTCATCGTCGGAGGTTGTGTCTTCCGCGTCGCTCGCATCCCCGTCGGAGCTGTCGTCACCTGTGGTGCTGTCATCCACGGCTACGCTGTCGTCGTCAGTCACGTCATCATCGGTGGCTGTGTCGTCCGCGTCGCTCGCATCCCCGTCGGAGCTGTCGTCACCTGTGGTGCTGTCATCCACGGCTACGCTGTCGTCGTCAGTCACGTCATCATCGGTGGCTGTGTCGTCCGCGTCGCTTGCGTCCCCGTCCGAGCTGTCTGCGCCGGAGCTGTCGGTATCTGTCGTAGTATCATTCGCGACTACGTTGTCGTCGGACTCATCCGCGCCTGAATCGAGCTGCTGATGATGGTCGTCATCGTCCTCATCATCCTTGAAGTGATCGTAAACGCCCCAGGTGAATGCCATCGGAAGAAGCGAGAGAAGTAAAAGCGCGCCCATAACCTGTTCCACAAACTATAATGGAACCTTTTGGAGCACTTCGTTTATGGTTTAGTCAATCTTAATCGAATACAGGGGTAAAAATCGCAGCTTATGGAAACAGTTGGGTGCTTCGGGTATGATTGTTATGGGTTCTGGAGGCTGTCCAATGCCTGTGTCAGAAGCGGAGCAAGCCGCGCGGCCCAACCCTTCTGCTGCTCTTCCGTTACAATCAGGTCCTGCCGCAGTTCGATCAGCGTATTGAGGCGTCCCGATTGCAGCGCATGGCGGTCGATGGAGTCGCCCGCGAGATGGCCTTTATAGGGTTCGTTATCGCCGGTCGGGATATGTTGGGCATGTAGCGCCGCGATCAGCGGTTCGGCCAGACGGCGGTCGCGCGGGTCCGACAGGATCCCCACCTGCCACGGCCGCGGCGGGCGTCCGCGCAGCTGCGGTGTGAAGGAATGGATCGCGCAGATCACGGTATCCTCGCGTCGCGCGGCCAGTGTCTCCAGCGCCGCGTGATAGGGGCGGTGCAGGCGCTCCAGACGGCGGGCCTTCTCGGTGCGGTCGGCATGGCGGTTGGCAGGGATGATCGTCCCGTCATAAAGCTTCATCAGGAGCGTGGGGTCGGCCTCGCCGCGGTTCGGGTCGATGACGAGCCGCGAGAAATCCGAACTGATCATCGGCGCGCCCATGAGATCGGCCAGTGCACGGGCCACCCCCAGCGCGCCCGGATCATAGGCGATATGGCGCCCCATATCTTCGGGCGGCAGCCCCAGATCGCCGCCATTGATCCAGTCGGGCACATGGTTGGTGGCGTGATCACAGGTAATCAGCCAGCGCGACGCTCGGTCGATGCCGTGGATATGGAAGGCAGGGTTGGTCGGGGGTGCGGTCATGGGGAAGCGTCCGATGTCACGTATTCTTAGTTTTATTACTGCATTGACGTGAATAAGCGAGCCTGCCCCGAAGTGCCAGTTGATCCTGCGACAAAATTGCGCAATACCTTGGGCCGGCCCACGACTAAATTGTAATTCCTAGCCAACGAGGTCGCATGAGACGCCTTCGCAAAGTAAAGATCGTCGCCACTCTGGGCCCTGCATCTTCCGATTATGAAACCATTCGCGGTCTGTTCGAAGCCGGAGCCGATGTGTTCCGCCTGAACATGAGCCACGGGACGCATGACGAGCAGCGCGCGCGCTACGACATCATCCGTCAGGTTGAAGAAGATCTGGGGCGCCCGATCGCCGTGCTGGCGGACCTTCAGGGTCCCAAGCTCCGCGTCGGGGTGTTCGCAGAGGGGTCGGAAGATCTCGTGGAGGGCGATGCCTTCCGTCTGGATCTCGACGAGACCGCCGGGGACAAGACCCGCGTCTGTCTGCCCCATCCCGAAATTTTTGCAGCTCTCGAGGCTGGCACCACGCTTTTGGTCAATGACGGCAAGATCCGCCTGAAGGTCGAGAAATGCGGTCCGGATTTCGCCGATTGCACCGTGACAGTGGGAGGGACCATCTCCAACCGCAAGGGCGTGAACGTGCCGGATGTGGTTCTGCCGATCCCCGCATTGTCGCCCAAGGACAAGAAAGATCTGGAATTCGCCTGCCAGCTGGGCGCCGACTGGCTCGCGCTCAGCTTCGTGCAGCGTGCCGATGACGTGCTCGAGGCGAGAGCTATGGCGCAGGGCCGTGCTCTCATTCTGTCCAAGATCGAGAAACCGGCCGCCGTGAAAGCCTATGACGAGATCCTTGAGGTCTCCGACGGGATCATGGTCGCGCGGGGTGACCTTGGCGTCGAACTGCCTGTGCAGAACGTGCCGCCAATCCAGAAGAAGCTGGTGCGCAAGGCGCGTGCGGCAGCCAAGCCCGTGATCGTCGCGACGCAGATGCTGGAATCGATGATCGAGAGCCCGATGCCGACCCGCGCCGAGGTCTCCGATGTGGCGACCGCCATCTACGAAGGTGCGGATGCGGTGATGCTGTCGGCGGAATCTGCGGCGGGCCGCTATCCCATCGAAGCGGTCAAGACGATGAACAATGTCGCCGAGCAGGTCGAAGGCGATTCGACCTATCGAGAGGTCATCAATTCCAGCCGGACCTTCACCGCTGCGCGTCGTCAGACCGTTGCGGACGGGATCGTGGCCGCAGCCCGCGAGATCGCGGAGACCACCGATATCGCGGCGATCAGCTGCTACACCCAGACGGGGACCTCGGTGCGTCTGGTGGCGCGCGAGCGTCCGCAGGTGCCGATCGTCGCACTGTCTCCGGTGACGAAGACACTGCGCAAGATCTGCCTCACCTGGGGTGTGCATGCGATCAAATCCGAAGAGGTGGGTCGCTTCAAGATGGCCGTGGTCAATGCGGTCCGCGCGGTGCGCGATGTGGGGCTGGCCGAAGAAACCGACCAGATCGTCGTGGTGGCGGGTGTGCCCTTCAATGTCGAAGGCACGACCAACATCCTGCGCGTGGCGCCCTGCGACGAGCGCCAGATCTTCCGCACCGAGCCGGAATAAGGCCACCATTGTCGCCCGGCGCGCCTGACGGCGCGTCCGCGGCGCGCGAAACCCTCTAGCCTAATCCCCACCCCGGACATACGCTGTCCGGGGTGGGTCTCTTTTACAGGGACGGTCGTGAGGGTGCGTCGATGCTGGCGGATATATGTCTGACCTTCGGTCTGCTGGTTCTGGTCTTTGCTGCTCCAGCGGGGGTTTCGGCCTATTCCGAGATGCAGCCGCCCAGATTTGCGGCGGTTACGGCGGTGTTGGGCGGCGTTCTGGTTCTTGTGGCATTCCTCATCGCGCCTGAGGGTTATGGCTGGGGCGATATCCCCGATGCCGTGGCCCGTGTGGTGGCGCAGGTTCTTCGGGAGTAGGCTCCTGAAGGGGCAGAGGGCTTGAAATAAGGCTTGCAATAGATCCCGAACCTTTCTAGAAGGCGCGTTCTAGACGGCCGCGCGGCCGGCCACGAGGCATGCCGAGTCGCGCGTAAACCCCTCTTACGTTAAGGAGACGGAAATGCCCAAGATGAAAACCAAATCCGCTGCCAAGAAGCGGTTCAAGTTCACCGCGAACGGCCATGTCAAAGTTGGTCACGCAGGTAAGCGCCACGGCATGATCAAGCGGACCACGAAGTTCATTCGTAACACCGCTGGCACCATGGTCCTGTGCGACTCCGACGAGAAAATCGTCAAAAAATACATGCCGTACAACCGCTGATACTGGGAGACTTGAACTATGGCACGCGTTAAATCCGGTAAGGTCACCCACGCCCGTCACAAGAAGGTCCTGAAGGCCGCAAAAGGTTACTACAGCTCGCGCTCGCGTAACTTCCGCACCGCCACTCAGGCCGTCGACAAGGCAAACCAGTACGCAACCCGCGACCGTAAGGCGCGCAAGCGTAATTTCCGCTCGCTCTGGATCCAGCGTATCAACGCAGGTGTCCGCGCAATCGACGCCGAAATGACCTACTCGAAATTCATCAACCTGCTCGCAGTTGCCGGTATCGAAGTGGACCGCAAGGTTCTCGCCGATCTGGCCGTCCACGAGCCGGAAGCCTTCGCTGCAATCGTTGCACAGGCAAAAGCAGCAGCCTGATCGCTGCCGCACCGATGAGTTCTTGAAAGCCCGTACCGAAAGGTGCGGGCTTTTGCATGTGTGAAGCGTCGTTTCCGACAGAAGCTTGCTGCAGCGCAGCAAACGTGCTTTATTTAATTTTAATTTATTTTCTCCATTTCAGCCCCGCAGGAGTGATTATGCTCGCTAGTGGTCTAGGCCGGAAAAATTTCCTTGCAGCCGGCAATTCGGAAACGACGAAGCTGGCTTCTTACCCGATGTTCGACTGGCTGCGTTTTGTATTGGCGTCGCTGGTGGTCATGGTCCATGCGCATCTGCCAGGTATACCGGGACACGCCGGAGGTCTGTCGGTAGGGGTGTTCTTTGCGCTGAGCGGCTGGCTGATCGGGTCGATCCTGCTTCGGACCTCGGTGACGGATCTGCCACATTTCTTCTTCAATCGCGCGACGCGGATCTGGCTGCCCTACGCTGCGGCAGTCGCACTGCTTTACACCGCCGCCGCTGTGCGCGAGGGCACCGGCTTTTTCTGGCTGAAATATCTGGTGATGGATCTGACCTTCACCCACCAGATTTTCACCATTTTCCCCGTGGCGAAATTCGAAATGCCGCTCGACGGGTCCGGGAACCAGTTCTGGAGCCTTGCCGTCGAAGAGCAATTCTATCTTTGGGCGCCCTTGGTGATCATTGGCCTGCCATGGGGGCGTAAAGCACTGACTTGGGTTGTGGTCTCTGCGGTGCTTTTGTCGGTCTACCCCTATTTCGGAAATATTGCTCTGGGCGTTCTGGCTGCCATCTTGCAGCGCGACTATGACCTCACGGAGCGTCCGTGGGTGCGGCGACTGACTGTATTAGTGGCTCTCGGGCTTGGTTTCCTGTTGTTTGGACCTGTGGATGTCTCTGTGCCGCCCGCAGTGCAGGCATTGTTCTGTGTATCGGTTGTGCTGGCGCTGTCGCAAAGCGGCCCGCGGTCTTCTGTGGGTAAGTTCTTGGGCGGGATTTCTTTTCCGCTGTATCTTAACCACTGGCTGGGGCTGGCGCTCTGCCACGGGATCGCCAATCAGTTCGGGCAGGGGGATGCGCTCTGGCTGCCCTTCGTGCAATATGCAGCGGCTTTTGCGATTACGCTGCCAATGTATCTGATGATCGATTGCGTGGTCATGAAGCGCCGGTCGGGCTGGTATAATGCAGTGGTCGGACGTCGCGTGATGTTTGCGGCCTACGCGCTTTTTGCCGTTGGAATGCTTTCGGGCGTGCTGATGTATACTTATGGTCCGCATGCCGAGCTTCCCCAGACCATCGCCTCGGCAGAGTGAATGCGGCTTCGGGCGGGGTTCTGCGCGAGAGCCGCTTGAATTTCGCCCCTGACAGGGCTAGCAACGGCCCCGACATTATGGAGAGGCAGATGAACGATCTCGACCAGCTTCGCACGAAGTATCTTTCCGGCGTGGCGGATGCCGCGGATGAGGCAGCTCTGGAAGAGCTGCGTCTGGCTGGGCTTGGCAAAAAGGGCGAAATCAGCCTGATGATGCGCGAGCTGGGCAAGATGAGTCCGGAAGAAAAGCAGACCTTCGGCAAGGCCCTCAACGAGCTGAAAAACGAGATTGACGCCGCTCTGCGCGAGAAGAAACAGGCGCTGGCCGATGCGGCTCTCGAGGCGCGCCTGCAAGACGAGTGGCTCGATGTTACCCTGCCGGGCCGTCCGCGCCGCCAGGGCACCATCCACCCTGTCTCTCAGGTGATGGATGAGGTGACCGCGATCTTCGCGGATATGGGCTTCTCGGTGGCCGAAGGACCGCAGGTCGAAGATGACTGGCATAATTTCGACGCGCTCAACATCGCGCCCGAGCACCCCGCCCGCCAAGAGCATGACACCTTCTTCATGCATCGCGACGAGGGCGATAACCGCCCGCCGCATGTGCTGCGCACCCATACCAGCCCCGTGCAGATCCGCGCGATGCAGGAAAAAGGCGCGCCGATCCGCGTGATCGCGCCGGGCCGTGTCTACCGCATGGATATGGACCAGACCCATACGCCGATGTTCCACCAGATCGAGGGGCTGGCGATCGGCCGCGACATCTCGATGGCGAACCTGAAATGGGTGCTGGAAGAGTTCTGCAAGGCCTTCTTCGAGGTCGATAATGTCGAGCTGCGCTTCCGCGCCTCGCATTTCCCCTTCACCGAGCCCTCGGCCGAGGTCGATATCCGGTGCTCGTGGGAAGGCAAACAGCTGAAGATCGGCGAAGGCGACGGCTGGATGGAAATCTTGGGCTCCGGCATGGTCCACCCCAAGGTTCTCGAGGCTGCTGGCGTGGATTCTACCCAATATCAGGGCTTTGCCTTCGGGATCGGGATCGACCGTCTGGCGATGCTGAAATACGGTATCCCCGATCTGCGCGCATTCTTCGATAGCGATCTGCGCTGGCTGAAACATTACGGCTTTGCGCCGCAGGATATGCCCAGCGTTCTGGGCGGCCTGAGCCGCTGATCTTCCTTACGCTTTCGCACAATGCCGCGCCTTCGGGAGCGGCATTGCGCATTTCTACCCAGGCGAAAGCTCTGCCCAAGAAATGGGCAACGAGCAGCATCCCGCCGACGGTTTGCACCGATATTAACAGCTTGGTCATCAACTTCACGCCAAGTGGCTAGCCGCACCGCCATGGCCCGCTATGGTCGATGGAAACGCAAATTGACGAACCGGAGGGATCTCATGAGCTGGGGTGGTTTGATATTTCTGATGGTGCTGGGCTGTGTCGTCAGCCTCGCGGGCCAGCTATATGTCTGGGGCAAGGGCCCGACGCGCACGCGCGACGCGGAGTATGAGGCGGGGATCACCCGCATCGGTGCGGCAAGCCTTGGCGGGGTGATCCTGTTCATCTTCCTGCTGGCCATTGGGGTGGATAACATCTCGCCGCTGGCAAGCTATATGGCCTTCGCTACCGGTATCTGTGTCACGCTGGTCATTGCCTGGGCCGATACACGCCAGACGATGAACGAGCGCAACTATGATCTGGGCATGAAATATGACGCCGTGATGTTTGTCGTGGCCGCGATGCATGTGGTCTTCGGGATCATGATGGGGTCGTTCGGCTGGAATTTCGATATGCTCAGCCTAATCTTTGTCGAGCTGGTGATCGTTCTGGTCAGCGTGATCTTCCGCTCGGTCTTCAAGGCCGCTGCCAGCGAGGCGGGAGAGCACGCCCACTAACGGGTGCTCGATGAAAATATCCGGAAAGCCACTGTTTCACCGCGATCAACGCGGTGATTCACATGAAAAACGCAAGCTCTATGCCGCCTATGAACTCGCCTATACGCTGGTCGATTTCGGAGCGGCATTCTGCTTTGTGGTGGGGTCGGTCATGTTCTTCTCCGAGGCATGGATGACACCCGGCACTTGGCTGTTCCTGATCGGCTCGATCCTGTTTGCCGCCAAGCCGACGATCCGTCTGGTCCGCGAAATCCGGCTTTTGCAGATGGGCGATGCAAAGGATGTCGCGAAGCGGCAGGACTGACCTTCCCATCGGGTCCCTTATCGGCTAGGACAGGCCCGCATCCCGTACGGGGAATAGACGAAGGGTTGACCCATGAAATTCACGCTGAGCTGGCTGAAAGAGCATCTGGACACCGAGGCAAGCCTTGACGAGATCCTCTATGCACTGACCGATCTGGGACTCGAGGTGGAAGAGGTCATCGACCCCGCCTCCAAGCTGGCCAGCTTTACCATCGCCAAAGTGGTCCATGCCGAGCAGCACCCTGATGCCGACCGCCTGCGTGTGTGCCGAGTGGCCACCGACGAGGGCGAGACACAGATCGTCTGTGGCGCGCCCAATGCCCGCGAAGGTATCACCGTTGTTCTGGCCAAGCCTGGCGATTACGTGCCCGGCCTCGATGTGACCCTGTCGGTCGGCAAGATCCGTGGCGTGGAGAGCTTCGGCATGATGGCCTCCGAGCGCGAGCTGGAGCTGTCGGACGAGCATAACGGCATCATCGAACTGCCCTCGGGCGAGGTCGGCCAGAAATTCGTCGACTGGCTGGCGGTGAACAATCCCGCGGCGGTCGATCCGGTGATCGATATCGCGATCACCCCGAACCGCCCCGATGCACTCGGCGTGCGCGGGATCGCACGCGATCTGGCCGCGCGCGGCTTGGGCAAGCTGAAGCCGCTGGTGGTGACGCCGGTTGCGGGCAGCTTCGACAGCCCCGTCTCCGTGTCGATCGACGCGGGCCTGAAATCCAAGGGCTGCCCCTATTTCGCAGGTCGCGTGATCCGTGGCGTGAAAAACGGCGAGAGCCCCGACTGGCTGAAAAAGCGCCTCGAGGCGATCGGGTTGCGTCCGATCTCGGCGCTGGTCGATATCACCAACTATTTCACCTTCGACCTGAACCGCCCGCTGCATGTGTTCGATGCCGCCAAAGTGGCCGGTGGCCTGCGTATCGAGCCCGCCAAGGGGGGCGAGAGCTTTGCCGCGCTCGACGAGAAAACCTATACCCTGCGCGAAGGCCAGATGGTGATCGTTGATGACAATGGCGTCGAGAGCCTTGCCGGTGTGATGGGCGGAGCGGCCTCGGGCGCAGAGTTCGAGACCGTCGATGTGTTCCTCGAATCCGCCTATTGGGACCCGATCACCGTGGCGGCCACGGGCCGTGCGCTGAAGATCAATTCCGATGCGCGCTACCGGTTCGAGCGCGGCGTCGATCCGGCCTTCACGCTGAACGGGCTGGAGCTGGCCACGCAGATGGTGCTCGACCTGTGCGGCGGCGAGGCGAGCCATGTGGTATCCGATGGCGCGATGCCGCAGGTGGATCGTGCCTATAAGCTCGACCCCGCCCGCGTGATCAGCCTTGTGGGCATGGAAATCCCCGAGGCGACCCAACGCGCAACGCTCGAGGCGCTCGGTTTCACGCTGGATGGTGATATGGCGACCCCGCCCAGCTGGCGTCCCGATATTCTTGGCGAGGCCGATCTGGTCGAGGAAGTGGCGCGTATCGCCTCGCTCTCGCAGCTGGAAGGCAAGCCGATGGCGCGCGAGACGGCAGGTGTCCCCGAGGCCATTCTCACGCCGCTCCAGCGCCGCGAGAAGATGGCACGTCGCACCATTGCGGGCGCGGGTTACAATGAATGCGTGACCTATAGCTTCATCGATGCGGCCTCCGCCACGCTGTTCGGCGGCGGTCAGGACGCGACGAAGCTGCAGAACCCGATTTCCTCCGAAATGACCCATCTGCGCCCCGACCTGTTGCCGGGTCTGCTGCAGGCCGCATCCCGCAATCAGGCGCGCGGAGCGGGCGATCTGGCGCTCTTCGAGGTTGGCCCCGCATTCACCGGCGGCGAGCCGGGTGAGCAGCATCTGCAGGTTGCGGGGCTTCTGGTGGGCCAAGCAGGCCCGCGTGACCCCTTCGGCTCGCGCCGTCCGGTGGATCTTTACGATGCCAAAGCCGATGCCGAGACCGTGTTGGCGGCCATCGGTGCGCCCGCGCGTGTGCAGATCAACCGCAAGCTTGCTGGCTGGTGGCACCCCGGACGGTCGGGTGTGATGGCGCTCGGTCCGAACGCGCTCTGCGCCTTTGGCGAGATCCATCCCAAGGTCCTGCGCGAAATGGACGTGAAAGGTCCGGCGGTGGCCTTCACCATCTGGCTGGAAAATGTGCCCTTCCCGAAAGCCAAGGGCCCCTCGCGTCCGGCGCTCGAAATGTCCGACCTGCAGGCGGTCGAACGTGACTTCGCCTTTGTCGTGGATGCCAAGACCGAGGTCCTGACGGCGGTAAATGCAGCCTTGGGCGCGGATAAGGCGCTGATCGAGGCGGTGAATGTCTTCGACCAGTTCACCGGTTCGAAAGCGGAAGAACAGATGGGGGCGGGCAAGAAGTCCATCGCCCTCAGCGTCCGCCTGCAGCCGCGCGAGAAGACCCTGACCGATAAGGATATCGAGGCGGTCTCCGCCAAGATCATCGACAAGGTCACCAAAGCGACCAAAGGCAGCCTGCGCAGCTGATCCTTTTTGCGACATTCCTCGACGCCCCTGCCTTTGGCGGGGGCGTTTTTATGTCGATATTCGAACATCGGGTGTCTGCCGCAGGCCTGCGCCCTTGAGCCACGCCCCTATCCTGACCATCTTGAGTGCAGGAGGTATCCGCCATGGCAGGAGGATGGGCCCGCGACGGGGCCGTGAACGAACAGATCGAGGCGTCGGTTCAGGACGAACTGGCCCGCATGCGTCAGCGCCGCGGTCCTGTGGGCGAGAGCGCCGAATTCTGCGTGGAATGCGACGAGCCGATCCCCGAGGCGCGGCGCAAGGCCATTGCGGGTGTGAAGCTCTGCGTCGACTGTCAGGGCGGGCATGATACCCGTCGGGCAAATCGCGGCGGGATGAACCGCCGCGCGTCGAAGGACAGCCTGCTGAAGTGATCAGGCGGCCAGCGCATAGGGCCGCAGACGGTGGCCATCCGGATCGGCGATCATGAAACTGCGGCCAAAGGGCAGGTCTGTCGGTGCCATCAGGACAGGGCCGAGCGTCTGCCAGCGGAGGAACTCTCCCTCGAGATCCCCGGCCTCGCATCTGAAGCCGATTTCGCAGCCTCCGGTCTGACCATTGGGGGCAGGCATGACATTGCCCGTCTGCCAAAGCCCCAGCGTCTGTCCGTCGGGCAGGAGGAACAGCGCGAAAAGATCGCGTTGCTCGACGGGCTTCTGGCCGAAAACCGCCTCGTAAAAAGCGCAGGACCGCGCGATATCGCTGACATAGAGAAAGAGGGTGGTTCGCATGATGTGCTCCTTGTGAATAAAGCCTTCCTAGCGCGTCCCTGTGTCAGTTTCTGTCAGCAGCCATCAGCCCATGTGCGCGGCGCCAGTCATCGAACAGTTTCTTGCGCGGCGGGCGGTAGGTCGCGCCCGTGGCGGTTGCCGCCATGATCCGGTCGGTGCGGAAACTGCGGAAATCCCCGCGCAGTTCGCACCAGCCGAGGAGCACGCGCGACTGGTCGAAAAACGCCAGAGCGACCGGCCAGATCACCCGCTCGGAGAGGGCGCCCTCGCCCGTGCGATAGGTGATGCGCAGCTTCTGCTGCTGGCGGATCGCCTGACGCAGCGCGTCCGATCTGACCTGATCGGGGGCAGGGCGCGGGCCACCCACCACCAATGTGGTGAGGTCCATCTCGGTGCGCAGCGCAGGCGGCACCACGGCGCGCAGCCGCGCGAGCGCGCTTTCGGCCGCGCGTGCCATATCTTCGTCGCCCTTGGTCGCCAGCCAGCGCGCGCCCATTACCAGCGCCTCCAGTTCCTCGACCGGAAATGTCAGCGGCGGCAACAGGAACCCTTCACGCAGAACATAGCCGAGGCCCGCCTCGCCCTCGATCGGCGCGCCTTGGCCCTGAAGGCTTGCAATATCACGGTAAAGCGTGCGCAGGCTGATGCCCAATTCCTGCGCCATAGCGACGCCCGTGACGGGATGGCGATGGCGGCGCAGGATATCCAGAAGCTGGAGCAGCCGCTCGGAGCGGGTCATCTGTCAGAGGGATGATTGATGCCGTCCACCCACGGGATCGGCTCCCAGTCGCGCGGGTTCACGCCCTCGATCGCGCCAAGGTTCACCCCATATTGCGTGGGGTCCGACCGGCGGCGGTGATGGGTGTAGACCCCGCAGGTCTTGCAGAAATAATGCACCGCCGTGTTGGTGTTGAACTGGTAGACGGTCAGGTTGTCCTCGCCCTGCGTGACCGTCAGATCATCGAGCTTCACCGACACGGCCGCGGCGCCGCGTCTGCGGCAGAACGAGCAGTCGCAGCGCCGGGCGGTGTTCAATCCGTCAGCCAGCACGATATCGAGTTTCACGGTGCCACAATGGCAGCTGACGGTTTGCGGGGCTTTGGGGTCGATGATCATGGGTGGCTCCTCCGGTTCGGTCCAGAGTAGCCCGCATCAGGAGGGCTGCAAGTAAAATGGCCTCCCGCGAGGGGAGGCCATCTATGGTTATTTGGCGCCTGCCGAGGCCAGAAGCTGGGCATTGCCGCCCGCTGCCGTGGTGTCGATGCAGATATGGCGCTCGTGCCAGACATGGCCCACATCGGGATGGCCGGTGATCAGCGCGAGGATCGGGCCGTCACGACGGGCGAGCGCCTGCGCATATTTGCGCGCCTCTTCCGGCTTGCCCCAATAAAGCGCGCCCGAGATGCCGCGTTTCGCGGTCAGCCCGTCAGGCGTCACATTGGTCGCGACCTCGGCCACACCGCCAAGCGCCTCGACGGCGGCTTTCTGGTTGCGGGCATCCTCGGCGCTGGGGCCCATGCACAGCAGCGGCGCGCGGGCATGCAGCGTCAGGCGGTTCGATTCACCGGTCGGACCCGGAAGCGAGCGCGCCTCTTGTGGCTTGTCCGAGGGCGCAGAGGTGGTGAAGCGCCACAGATAGTCGGGGCCACCCGCTTTGGGGCCGGTCCCCGAGAGCCCCTCGCCACCGAAGGGCTGGCTGCCCACGACCGCGCCCACCTGATTACGGTTGACGTAGATATTGCCGCAATGGATGCGTTCCGTGACTTCCTGCACGCGATTGTCGATGCGGGTATGCAGCCCGAAGGTCAGCCCGTAGCCCGTGGCATTGACCGCGTCGATCACCTTATGCAGGTCGGCGGATTTGAAGGTCGCGATATGTAGCACCGGGCCGAAGATCTCGCGCGTCATCTCTTCGATGCCGTTCACACGAATGGCGACAGGCGCGCAGAAATGACCTTGGGCGGGGGCGCTGATTTCCTTCAGCACGCGGTTCTCGGCGCGGGCTTGTGCCACATGGGCGCGGATGATGCCTGCGGCCTCATCGTCGATGACGGGGCCCACATCGGTGTCCAGATCCCACGGGTTCTCCACCGACAGCTCGTCCATCGCGTCAAACAGCATCTCTTGAATGGTCGGCGCGATATCTTCCTGCACATAGAGGCAGCGCAGGGCCGAACACCGTTGACCCGCCGATTGGAAGGCTGAGACCAGGATATCGCGCACCGCCTGTTCGGGCAGGGCGGTAGAATCCACGATCATCGCGTTCAGACCACCGGTTTCCGCAATCAGCGGCGCGCCCGGCTCCATCGTGTCGGCCATTGCCTTGCGGATGATCTTGGCGGTCTCGGTGGAGCCGGTGAAGGCCACGCCATTGATCCGCGCGTCCGAGGTCAGGCGCGCGCCCACCGTGGCACCATCGCCGGGCAGAAGTTGCAGCGCCTCGCGCGGCACACCGGCCTCATGCAGGAGTTTCACGGCGAGGGTCGCGATGATCGGCGTTTGCTCGGCGGGTTTGGCCAGCACGGCATTGCCGGTGGCCAGAGCAGCCGCCACTTGCCCGGTGAAGATCGCCAGCGGGAAGTTCCACGGGCTGATGCAGGTGAAGATGCCACGCGCCTGCGCATTCATCGGGATGTTATGGGCATAGAAGTGCAGGAAATCGACCGCTTCGCGCAGTTCGGCCACAGCATCGAGCTGGATCTTGCCGGCCTCGCGGGCGAGTGCCGCAAACAGCTCGCCGTAATGCGCCTCGTAAAACGCTGCGGCACGGTTGAGCACCTCGGCACGCTCGGTCTCGGAGGCGGTCCAGGGCTGGGCTGCGGCAAGGGCGGTCTCGACATCGGCCTCCGAGGCATTAAGCACCTGACCGATCACCTCGCCGCTTGCGGGGTTGAGCGCGGCCACGGCGGCCAGCGGCTGGGCGGTGCCTGCGATCAGCGGGCGGGCCTCGAAACGGGCGGTCTTGAAGGGCGCACGGGCGGCATCAATGGTGGCCAGAGCCTCGCGCTCGGTCAGATCGAAGCCCGTCGAGTTCTTGCGGGTGCCGAACAGGGCCTCGGGCTTGCGCAGGATCGGGTTTTCCACATGGCGGGTGGTCTCGACCTGCGCGAAGGGGCAGGCGGCCACTTCCTCGGGGGTCACATCCTCATCGACGATCTGGTTCACGAAGCTGGAATTCGCGCCGTTTTCCAGCAGACGACGCACCAGATAGGCCAGCAGGTCGCGATGCGCGCCGCAGGGTGCATAGATCCGGCAACGGGTCTTCAGATCGCCCAGCACGATATCATGCAGACGCTCGCCCATGCCATGCAGGCGCTGGAACTCGAAATTGCGGCGGTCTTCGCCCTCGGTCATTTCCAGAACGGCGGACACGGTATGCGCGTTATGGCCGGCAAATTGCGGATAGATGCGGTCGCGCAGGCTCAGCAGTTTGCGGGCATTGGCGATATAGCTGACATCGGTCGAGGCCTTGCGCGTGAAAACGGGGAAATCCCTGAGCCCCATTACCTGCGCGCGCTTCACTTCGGCATCCCAATAGGCGCCCTTCACCAGACGGACCATGATCTTGCGGTCGTGGCGGCCCGCCAGATCGTAAAGCCAATCGAGCGCCTGTGCGCAACGGCGGCCATAGGCCTGCACCACCACGGCAAAGCCGTCCCAACCCGCAAGAGAGGGATCGGCCAGAACCGCCTCGATCACCTTGAACGACAGCGTCATGCGGTCGACTTCTTCGGCGTCGACGGTGAAGCTCATATCGGCGGCGGCGGCCTTTTGCGCCAGACGCAGCACGACCGGCACCAGCTCGGCCATCACGCGCTCTTCCTTGGCGATCTCGTAGCGCGGATGCAGCGCCGAGAATTTCACCGAGATGCCCGGGTTGTCATAGAGGTGACCCTTACGGCAGTTGGTGGCGATGGCGTCGATGGCGTTCGAGTAATCTTCCTCGTAGCGCTTGGCGTCCTTCATGGTGCGGGCGGCCTCGCCCAGCATGTCATAGCTGTAGGAATAGCCCTTGGCTTCCTGTTTCTTGGCGCGTTCCATCGCGGAATGGATGGTCTCGCCCAGCACGAACTGGCGGCCCATCTCCTTCATCGCGCGGCCCACGGCCTTGCGGATCACCGGCTCGCCCAGACGGCGGATCGCGCCGCGCAGATGGCCT
Organism: Thioclava kandeliae; assembly: GCF_040297545.1. Classification (NCBI taxonomy): domain Bacteria; kingdom Pseudomonadati; phylum Pseudomonadota; class Alphaproteobacteria; order Rhodobacterales; family Paracoccaceae; genus Thioclava; species Thioclava kandeliae. Next base: position 43,540 of record NZ_JAYWLC010000006.1, on the reverse strand, counting down.
GCCATCCCCGGCGGGCGGTCGTCGAGCACCTTGCCCGTCAGCATCAGCCCCCAAGTCGAGGCATTGACCAGCGGCGAAGCGGAATGGCCCAAGTGCTTGCCCCAATCCGAGGGCGCGATCTTGTCTTCGATCAGCGCATCCATCGTATCGGCATCGGGCACGCGCAACAGCGCCTCGGCCAGACACATCAGCGCGATGCCTTCCTCGGTCGAGAGACCATATTCCGCCAGAAACACTTCCATCAGGCCCGGACGGCTATCGGCGCGGATGCGGCGCACCAGCTCGGCCCCGCGTGCGGTGATCTTGGCCCGTGCGGCCTCGTCCAGCGCGGCCTGTGCGATCAGACGGTCCAGAAGGGGTTCTTCGGGTTGCAGGGTCAGAGCGTCGATCTGGCGCAGATCCAGTGCCGGTTCGGCGAGGGTAGATGAAATTTTGGTCATGGCGGGCCTCGAACAAGGGATTTGATCCACAGTAGCGCGAATATGCCTTTTGTTTTGCCTATTGATTGGTGATTATTGGACGAAGAAACCAAATATAAGCAAATTGACATGCCAAATGATCTGCCGGATCTCGATAATTACGACCAGAAGATTCTCGCGGCCCTTTCCGAGGAGGGCCGGATCTCGGTGACCGAGCTGGCCCGCCGTGTCGGGCTGACCAAAACGCCAGTGCAGGCACGGATGAAGCGGCTCGAGGAACTGGGCGTGATCAAGGGCTATCGCGCCGTGCTCAGCCCGATCCGGATGGGGCTGAGCCATGTGGCTTTTGTCGAGGTGCGGCTTCTCGATACGCGCGAGGTTTCGCTGGCGGCCTTCAACCGCGCGGTGCGTGCGCTGCCCGAGGTGGAGGAGTGCCATATGATCGCGGGCGGGTTCGATTACCTGCTGAAAGTCCGCACCCGCGATATCTCCGATTACCGGCGCGTGATGGGCGAGAAGATCTCGGCGCTGCCGCATGTGTCCTCGACCACGACCTATGTCGCGATGGAGACGGTGATGGACGCTTCGGCGATTAGCCCGCAGGTCTGACTGCGGTCATCACCGTTTCACCATCCGCCTGAAGGGCGATTCCGTCCGCCGTAGGGAGGACCCCATCCACACGGCCAAGAGCCGTATGGAATGCCTGTTCGATCTGCATCTGCGGGGCGGGGCACATCATGCGGGTGCCAACAAGCGCCCCGATATGCAGCTTGCCCGCGCGGGCCTCGACCGGCGCGCTGTAGCGGTTGCATCCCGAACGCCCCGCGATCTGTCCCGTCTCGGCGCGCAGGAGCGTGACGTCGGCGCTCTCCGGCACGGGGCTCCCGCCGATCTGCGTGATCTGCCATGTTTCTCCCACGACCAGCGGCGCGAGCGGATCGGCGGCAGGCGTGCTCTGGCAGGCGGCGAGAGGGAGGAGGAGAAGGGCGGTCAGGACAGGGCGCATGGAGGCTCACTCCGGTTGAACAAGACGGGTCGGGGCAGGCTAGATCCGGCAGCGGGGGAGGGGAAGAGAATTAGCTTGCTTAATGCTCGTAAATTCAGCAGATACGCCGCGTAAGAAGCCCTGCTTGTGCAAGGACAGCCCGCGAATGCGGTGTCTGTTGCAAAATCCATAAGACCCCGAGGTGGTTCATGAAAGGTGAGAGCGTCCATACGGATCCGCTCGACGAGACGGATCGTCGTCTGATTGCGGCACCGCGTCGCGATGGTCGCGCGGCGGTGTCCGAACTGGCGATCCAGCTCAATCTGTCGCGTGCCACGGTGCGCTCGCGGATCGAGAAGATGGTCGCGCGCGGCGAGATCACCGGTTTTTCGGTGACTACCCGTTCAGATGCGCCGCAGGCGGCGGTGCGGGGCATCATGATGCTGGAGATCGATGGCCGCCAGACCGATCAGATCGTGCAGAATCTGCTGGGCCTGCCATTGGTGCAGGCGGTGCATACCACCAATGGCCAATGGGATCTTCTGGTCGAAGTCGGAGCGCCCGCTCTGCCGGAATTCGATGACCTTCTGCTGGTGATCCGCGCCTTTGACGGGGTGCGCCGCAGCGAGACCAGCCTGCTTCTGGGGACGCATCGCCCGACCGCCCTCGGATAGGCGGCGCGTATTTCAACCCTGCATTCGCGGTTGTGATCTGTCGGGTGCTTTCCCTGACCATGCGTGAGCGGTAAGGTGCCCGCGCAATAGGAGGCCCCCGCGTATGATTGCCGAGCTCGGTCATTTCACCCTCATTCTGGCGCTGTTCGTCGCCATTATCCAATCCGTCGTGCCGATGATCGGGGCGCAGAAGAACTGGCGCGGCTGGATGGCGGTGGCTGGGCCGGCGGCGACCGTGCAGTTTTTGCTGATCGCGACCTCGTTCTTCGCGCTGACCTATGCCTTTGTCGTGTCGGATTTCTCGGTCTCGCTGGTCTACCAGAACAGCCATACCGACAAGCCGATGCTCTATAAGATCTCGGGCGTCTGGGGGAACCACGAGGGCTCGATGCTGCTATGGGTGCTGATCCTGTCGCTCTTCGGGGCGGCGGCGGCATGGTTTGGCGGCAATCTGCCCGCGCGGCTGCGCTCGCGGGTGCTGTCGGTGCAGGGGCTTATCGGGGTGGCCTTCCTGATCTTCATCCTCTTCACCTCCAACCCCTTCCTGCGCATGGCCAATCCGCCGATGAACGGGCGCGGCATGAACCCGCTCCTGCAAGATCCGGGCTTGGCCTTCCACCCGCCCTTCCTCTATCTGGGCTATGTCGGGCTCTCGATGGCCTTCTCCTTTGCGGTGGCGGCCCTGATCGAGGGGCGCGTGGATGCGGCATGGGCGCGTTGGGTGCGCCCGTGGACGCTGGCGGCGTGGATTTTCCTGACTGTCGGTATCGCGCTTGGCTCCATGTGGGCCTATTACGAGCTGGGCTGGGGCGGTTTCTGGTTCTGGGATCCTGTGGAAAACGCCTCCTTCATGCCGTGGCTTCTGGCGGCGGCGCTTCTGCATTGTGCCATCGTGGTGGAAAAGCGCGAGGCGCTGAAAAGCTGGACGATCCTTCTGGCGATTCTGGCCTTCGGCTTCTCGCTGATCGGGACCTTCATCGTCCGCTCGGGTGTCATCACCTCTGTGCATAGCTTTGCCAATGACCCGCAGCGCGGCATCTATATCCTCATCATTCTGGGCATCTTCATCGGCGGGGCGCTCACGCTTTATGCCTTCCGTGCGGGGGCGATGCAGGCGCGCGGCGTGTTCTCCCTGCTCTCGCGCGAGAATGTGCTGGTGCTCAACAATATCCTTCTGGCGATTGCCGCGCTCGTGGTCTTTGTGGGCACGATCTGGCCTCTGGTGGCCGAAATGTTCTGGGGCCGCAAGCTGTCGGTGGGCGCGCCTTTCTTCGACAAGAGCTTCACGCCCTTCTTCATCGCGCTGGCGCTGATCCTGCCGGTGGGGGCGATGATGCCGTGGAAACGCGCCAAGATGGGCCGTGTGCTGCGGCCGCTGATCCCTGCGCTTGTGCTGGCACTGGCGATTGCGGGGCTGGCCTGGACCTTCGAGACCGGACGCTCGATGATGGCGCTGATCGCGACCTTCCTTGGCGCGTGGATCATTCTGGGCGCTATAGCCGAACTGTGGCAGCGCGCGGGCCGCACGCCCGCCCGCCTGACCCGCCTGCCGCGCGCCGATTGGGGCAAGTCGCTGGCGCATTCGGGGCTTGCCGTCACCATCATGGGCGTTGGTCTTCTGACCGCGGGCCAGACCGAGGATATCCGCGTGGCGCAGATCGGCCAGCCTTTCGAGGTCTCCGGCTACCAGATCTCGCTCGACGAGGTGCACCGCCGTCAGGGCCCCAACTATACCGCGACCACCGCGACCATGACCGTCAAACGCGGCGGCGATATCGTGACCGTGCTGCATCCCGAGAAGCGGGTCTTCCCGACCGAGGGCATGCCCACGACCGAGGCCGCGATCCATACCGGCTTCCTGCGCGATATCTATCTGGTGATCGGTGATCCGCAGGAAGATGGCGGCTGGGCAGTGCGCACCTATATCAAACCCTTCGCGATCTGGATCTGGGGCGGCGCGATCATCATGGCGCTTGGCGGGCTTCTCAGCCTGTCGGACCGCCGCTACCGCGTGGCGGTGGGTGCGCGCAAACAGGCCGTGGCAGCCACTCCGGCGGAATGAGGTAGAGCGATGATCCGTAAGGTCTTTCTGGTTCTTTCCCTGATCCTTGTGCAATCTGTGTCGGCCCTGGCCGTCCAGCCCGACGAGATGCTGTCCGATCCGGCGCTCGAGGCGCGTGCCCGCGATCTCAGCGCCGAGCTGCGCTGCCCCGTCTGTCAGGGCGAGAATATCGACGATTCCAATGCCGCCGTGGCGCGCGATCTGCGCGTTCTGGTGCGCGAGCGTCTGGTGGCGGGGGATACCGACCAGCAGGTGCTCGATTATGTCGAGGCGCGCTATGGCGAATATGTCCTGTTCTCGCCACAGGCGACGGGGGTCAACCTGATCCTCTATTTCGCGGCTCCCGTGATCTTCCTGCTGGCGCTTGGCGGGGTTTTCGTCTGGGTGCGCCGTCGCAACCGCGCGAAGGATGCCGGACCCGAGGCGCTCAGTGTCGAGGAAAAGGCACGTCTTGACGAAATTCTGCGGGGGTAACCGCGCCTGCCTCTTGCGCGGGGTGGGCGTTTCGCTTAGCGAAGGCGTCGTTGCGGGCGTGGCGGAATGGTAGACGCATGGGACTTAAACTCCCTGGGGCCTAGGCCCATACCGGTTCGAGTCCGGTCGCCCGTACGGTTTCCCCACGATATGCAAAAGACGATGCCCCTGCCGTCTTCCCCCTTGTGCTTCCAGCCTTTCGCCTTGCGCCCGATCCCCGTTATCGCCACTATCCGCGCGCGTTAAACGGAGACGATCATGAGTTTTACCCTTGCCACCTGGAACATCAATTCGGTCCGCCTGCGCGAGGGGCTGGTCTCTCGTCTGATGCAGGAGGAGGCACCCGATGTGCTGTGTCTGCAGGAGTGCAAGAGCCCTGTGGACAAGATCCCCTTCGAGACCTTCCGTGCGCTGGGATACGAGCACATGGTTGCCCGTGGCCAGAAAGGCTATAACGGCGTCGCAATCTTCTCGAAGATCCCGATGGAGGAAGCGGGCGCCGAGGATTACGCCAATCTGGGCCATGCCCGCCATATCGCGGGACGACTGGCCAACGGCGTGACGGTGCATAATTTCTATGTGCCGGCAGGGGGCGATGTGCCCGACCGCAGTGTGAACGAGAAATTCGGCCAGAAACTCGATTTCCTGACCCATATGCGCGATGAATTCGCCGCCCGCGCGCCCGAGCGCGCCATTCTGGTGGGCGATCTCAACATCGCGCCGCGCGAGGATGATGTCTGGTCGCACAAGCAGCTTCTCAAGATCGTCAGCCACACGCCCGTCGAGGTCGAGCATCTGGCCGATGTGATGCAGGCGGGCAACTGGGTGGATGTGACCCGCAAGGATATTCCCGACGGGCTTCTCTACAGCTGGTGGAGCTACCGCGCGAAGGACTGGGATGCCGCCGACAAGGGACGCCGTCTGGACCATATCTGGGCCACCGCCGATATCGCGGGCGCGGCGTCCGGCTCGCGGATCCTGCGCGATGTGCGCGGCTGGGAGCAGCCCTCCGATCACGCGCCGGTCTTCGCGACCTTCGATCTTTAATTTCGTTCCGGCGGCAAGCGCCCCTTGGCGGGACGCTGCCTTGGACGCATATAGAAACCGACAGAACTCCGAAAGGAAGACAGCATGCTCGGCAATGACATTATCGGGGGCGGAACCGCTCCGGCCACAGACCTGATCAAAGACGTAACCGAAGCCGATTTCATGGCAGAGGTGATCGAGAAATCGCAGACCGTTCCGGTGATCGTCGATTTCTGGGCGCCGTGGTGCGGGCCGTGCAAAACGCTCGGTCCGGCGCTGGAGGCGGCGGTAACCAAGGCCAAGGGCGCTGTGGTCATGGCTAAGGTCAATGTGGACGAGAACCAGATGATCGCCAGCCAGCTGCGCATCCAGTCGATCCCGACGGTCTATGCCTTCTATCAGGGCCAGCCGGTTGACGGCTTCCAGGGCGCGCTTCCCGGCTCGGAGATCGAGAAATTCGTGACCAAGATCGCAGAGATGGGGCCGGGCGCCGATAACGGTCTGGCCGATGCGATTGCGGCCGCCGAAGAGATGCTGTCCGAGGGGGCAGCGGAAGACGCGGCCGAGACCTTTGCCGCCATTCTCGACGAAGAGCCCGAGAATGCCGAGGCCTTTGGCGGGCTGATCCGCGCGCATGTTGCGGCAGGTCAGCTGGATCAGGCGCAGGCCGTGGCCGAAGGTGCCTCGCCCGCACTGGCCAAGGCCGCGCCCGTCGAGGCCGCAATCGCCCAGCTGGCACTGGCGCGGCAATCGGCCAATGCCGGTCCGCAGGCCGAGCTGCAGGCGCAGGTCGATGCCGATCCGTCCGACCATCAGGCGCGGTTCGATCTGGCGCAAGCCCTGTTTGCGGCAGGCAATGCCGAAGGCGCGATCGACCAGCTTCTGGAGCTGTTCCGCCGTGACCGCGAATGGAACGAGGGGGCGGCCAAAACCCAGCTGCAGACCATTTTCGAGGCGCGCAAACCCAATGATCCGCTGGTCTCCAAAGGCCGCCGGAAACTCGCATCGATGATATTTGCTTGATGCGCGTTTCGGCCTAACTGGTGGCTCATGTATAACCTCATCGACCTGCCCGATGCCATTCCGCTCTTCCCGTTGCCCGGGGCGCTTCTGCTGCCTCGGGGAACCTTGCCCCTGCATATCTTCGAGCCGCGCTATCTGCAGATGATCGAGGATTGCCTCAAGACGCCCGAGCGGCTGATCGGAATGATCCTGCCGCGCGAGCATGGCGAGGAGGCCGAGCTGGCGCCCATCGGCTGCGCTGGCCGTTTGACCGGATTCTCGGAGACCGAGGACGGGCGTTACCTGATCACGCTGACAGGTGTGTCACGCTTCCGTCTGATGGGCGCGCGGGACGGCTTTACCCCTTATGTGGTGGGCGAGGTCGACTGGGAGGAATTTGCTGGCGACCTGCGCGGGCCCGAACATGATGCCGGGCTCGAACGCGAGAGCTTCTTCCGGATCCTGAGCCGTTTCTTCGAGGCCAATGGCATGGAGACGGATTGGGACAGTCTCGAGGATGCCGAGGACGAGCTGCTGATCAACTCGCTCTCGATGCTGATGCCGCTTTCGCCCGAAGACAAGCAGGCGCTTCTGGAGACGCCCAACCTGACGGTGCGTCGCGAAACCCTGCTGACGCTGATCGATTTCGCCCTGCGTAGCGGGGATGGCGAGGAAAGCCTGCAGTGAGCGAGCCCGAGGACAATCCCGACCGCGTTGCCCCTGAACGTCCGGCCTTTGACCGCCGGATGCTCGAGGTGCTGGTCTGTCCGCTGACCCATGCGATCCTGCTTTATGATGCGCAGGCGCAAGAGTTGATCTCGAAACCGGCCAAGCTGGCCTTCCCGATCCGTGGCGGTATCCCGATCCTCATTCCGTCCGAGGCGCGGGAACTCGATACCGATTAAAGCGGCTCGCCTTTTAGAAGGCGCGGGAGTGGCCCGCCGAGGCCCGCCGCCTGTGCCATGAACCCGCGACGCAGGCCGGGCAGGGCCTGAACGACCCCCATTCCCAGCTGACGCCCGAGTTTCAGGATCGGATTATGGTTGGAAAACAGTCTGTTGACCGTATCCATCCCCAAGGCGAGCGAGGTGGAATCGAACCGCCGCCAGCTTTGATAATCCTCGAGCACATTCAGCGCTCCGATATCGTCGCCACGCCGGTGCGCATCCACCAGCACCTGTGCCAGCGCTGCCACATCGCGCAGCCCGAGGTTCAGCCCCTGTCCCGCAATCGGATGCACGCCATGTGCCGCGTCCCCCACCAGCGCGATCCGCGTCTGGACATAGGATTTGGCCAGCGTCAGGTTCAGCGGATAGCTGAAGCGCGGCCCCGCGAGCGAGATCTGGCCCAGAAAATCCCCGAACCGTGGGCGCAGGAGGCCCAGAAAATCGCCATCTGACAGCCCGTTGAGCGTCTCGGCATTCTCGCGTGTCTCGCTCCACACGATGGAGGAGCGGTTGCCGGTCAGCGGCAGGATCGCCAGAGGACCCGTCGGCATGAAATACTGGTGCGCGATACCGTGATGCGGTTTTTCATGGGCAATGGCGGCCACCAGCGCGGTCTGGCCGTAATCCCATCCCTCGCGGGCAATTCCCGCACGCTCGGCCACGCCGGATTTGCGGCCATCCGCCCCCACGAGAACGCGGGCGGTGAGGCTCCGGCCATCCGACAGGGTCGCGGTGACATGGCCCGCGTCGACCTCCTGTCCGGTGACCGAGGTCGCGGGGATCAGGGTAATATCGGGTTCCGCCTCCATCGCGTCGTGCAACGCGCGCGACAGGTAGCGGTCCTCGAGCATCCAGCCCACGGGGGATTGGTCCGTCTCGCGCGAGTCGAAATGCAGGAAGAAGGGGGCGGCCCCTTCGCCGGCATGACCGTCCGAGGCCTTTACATCCATCATCGGCTGCGCATCGGGCGCCAGCCCTGCCCAGAGACCCAGCCCCTTCAGCAGGCGCTGCGAGGCTGTAGCCAGCGCATAGGCCCGCCCGTCAAAGCCCAGATCGGCCCGCGCCCGTGCAGGCGTCGCATCGACCACAGTCACGCGCAGCCCCGCTTGGGCGAGGGCCAGCGCCAAGGTGGGGCCGTTGAGCCCGCCACCGGAGATCAGGATATCGCAATCGGTTTTCATGCCGCTAAATATGGCGTTTTCGCGCGGCTTGTCCATTCCCTGTGCATGATTGATCTAAGCCCCATTGTCAGAACGATAAAATCGGGGCTAGCCTTGCGGGGTTGATGATTGGAGAGCCAGTGTGATGACCTCGACACGTTATCTGCCTGCTGCGGAACAGGGCCGTCTGATTGCGGCGGGTATGCTGGATCCGGTGGCACAGGTGGAGTTGTATCTTGAAACCGCGGCAGGGCGCGACGGGCGGATGGCCTTTACCCGCCTGACCCCCAATCGGGCGCGGTTCGAGGCGATGGCCGCGCGCACCCGCACCAAGGTAGGGCAGGGGCGCTCCCGGCTCGACGGGGTGGCGATCAGCTGGATGGACAGTTTCGATAGCGCGGGGCGGGTGAGCGAGGCTGGCACGCGGCTGTTTGCAGGGCGGGTGCCCGAGCGTGATGCCGCTGTTCTGGCGCAGGCAAGTGCTGCGGGCGGCGTCTGTCTGGGCAAGACCCAGATGACCGAGCTGGGGATTGATCTTCTGGGGGTAAATTCCATCGGGGTGACCCCGCCCAACCGCCATGATCCGGCGCGGGTAACGGGGGGCGGGGCCTCGGGGGCGGCGCTTTCGGTCAATCTGGGGCTTTGTGCGATGGCTGTGGGTTTGGATGGTGGCGGTGGTGTGCTTGTGCCTGCGGCATGGAACGATCTGGTCGGGTTCCGGCCCAGCGTCGGGCGGTTGCCGCAAGCGGGAATGGTCTGCGCCACGCAGTTCGACACGCCCGCGCTCATGGCGCGTCGCGTGGAGGACTGCGCCGAGGGGCTGGCTTTGATCGAAGGCGGGCGCGCGCCGGATCTGCGCGGGGCCACCCTGTCGGGCGCGCATTTCCTGCTGCTGGAGGGGCCGGTCTATGATGATGCCGACCCCGCCTGCCTCGAGGCGACCAGCAAGGCGCTCGGGGTCCTGTCGCGGGCGGGGGCACGGATTACGGCGCAAAGCCCGCCGGTCGTCGAGGCGCTGATGGGGCTGTGTTTTCTGATCGAAACCGAGATCCATGCCTGCTGGCAGGCACTGGCGAGTGCGAATCCGCTGAAAGTCACGCCGGATCTGATGCGTGTCTTCGAGAAGGCAGGCGGGGTCAAGGCGGAGCGCTATCTACAGGGAATGCGCCAGCTTCAGGAGCTGCGGCGGGTTTGGGGTAGGCTGGTTTCGGGCTATGACGGCGTGATCATGCCGAGTGTCGCGCAGCTGCCGCCCACCTATGATAGCCTCTTGATAGATCACGATTTATTCACGACGCAACGGAAGCTGGCCTGCCGGAATGCCCGTTTGGCCGCGCTCTCGGGCGGACCAGCCATCACCTTGCCGACAGGGCAGGACATGGTCGGGCTAAGCCTGCTTGGACAAAATGGGCATGACGAAAAACTTCTCTGCGTCGCGGCGGCGGTGGAATCGGCTCTTGGCTGAAATGCCACAATCCTGAGGCGACCGCGCCCCTCTCTTGCCATGATCTAGACAGGTGATGTGGTTTTTGGGTAACGTCGTCCCGAACGGGGCGATAAATGACTCCGGCAGATGAGGCACATAATGGATTATCCCGAGCGGTTCTCGAACCTGCCCGAATACGCGTTTCCGCGTTTGCGGACGCTGCTCGATTCCCACCAGCCGGGCGGGGAAGTGATCAACATGACCATCGGCGAGCCACGGCATACAATGCCTGGGTTTGTGGGGGATGTGCTGGCAGCCTCTGTGGCCGAGTTCGGCAAATACCCTGCCAATAATGGCACGCCCGAGCTGTTGTCGGCGATTTCCGCATGGATCAAGCGCCGCTATGGCGTGGAGGTCGGGGACGACCGGATCATGGCGCTCAATGGCACGCGCGAGGGGCTGTTCAACGCCCTGCTGGCGCTCTGCCCCGAAACCAAGGGCGGCAAGCGACCCGCCGTGCTGATCCCGAACCCGTTCTATCAGGTCTATGCCATCGCCACGATGATGGTGGGCGCCGAGCCGGTGTTTGTGCCCGCGACCAAGGAAACGGGCTATATGCCCGATTACCGTTCGCTGCCGCCCGAGGTGCTGGATCGCACGGCGATCGCCTTCATCTGTTCGCCGGCCAACCCGCAGGGCGCCGTGGCCTCGCGCGCGTATCTGGCCGATCTTCTGGCGCTGGCCGAGAAACACGATTTCCGCGTCTTCGCCGATGAGTGCTATTCCGAGCTTTACCGCCACGATCCGCCCCCCGGTCTGATCGAGGTGGCGCAGGAGGTGGGGGCCGATCCCGAGCGGGTGGTGATCTTCCATTCGCTCTCCAAGCGCTCGAGCCTGCCGGGACTGCGGTCGGGATTTGTGGCCGCAGGGCCCAAAAGCATGTCCTATATCCGCCAGCTTCGGGCCTATTCGGGCGCGCCGCTGCCGCAGCCGCTCCAGCGGGTGGCGGAAAAGGTCTGGGCCGACGAGGACCATGTGGTCGAGAACCGCAGGCTCTACCAAGAGAAATTTGACGATGCGGCCGTGGTGTTTGACGGTATCAATTCGGTCGCCATGCCGGAGGCGGGGTTCTTCCTGTGGCTTCCGGTCGAGGATGGCGAGGCCGCCGCTATGAAACTTTGGCGCGAGACGGGCGTCCGGGTGCTTCCGGGCGGCTATCTTTCGCGTGACGTCGCGGGCGAAAATCCCGGCAGATCCTATATCCGGGTGGCTCTGGTCGCCCCGAGAGAAGAAACGCAGCGGGGGCTGATCAGGCTCCGCGATTGCCTTTACCTTTGAGGACGAGCAGCAGATGGCATTGTATCAGATGAGACAGCGCGACCCCCTTCTCGACCAGAATACGCAGGCTCTTCTCGAGCGTCGCGGTAAGGAACTCGCCGGAGCGGGCCTGATCGTTCTGGCGGCGCTGCTGACCATGATGCTTGCCAGCTATTCGCCAGAAGATCCCAGCTGGATGGCCGCCACAGATGGCGAGGTCCATAACTGGCTGGGCCGGATCGGTGCGGGCCTTGCCTCGCCGCTCTATGTGATCTTCGGGCGCGGTGCGTGGCTGCTGCCGGTTTCGGCGGCGCTCTGGGGGGTGCGGTTCATGACCCATCGTGGCGAGGAACGCGCTCTGCCACGGCTGATCTTCCTGCCGATTGCCATTGCGGTCTCCTCGGTCCATGCGGCGCTTCTGGTGCCCGGCGCCGAATGGACGGCGAATTTCGGGCTTGGCGGCCATTTCGGCGATATGATCGCGGGAATGATGCTGGGCATCGTCGGGGCCTCGGCGTTTGTTGTGAAATTCCTGTCGCTGGTCTTTGTGGCGCTGAGCATCGCGATGACGCTGTTTGTCACCGGTTTCATCAAGCCGGAGCTGCAGAATATCCTGCGGTTCCTGCTGCTGGGGTTGCTGGCGATCTATGACACGATCATGCGGATGGTCGGGCAGGGGGCTTCGGCCTCCGTGCTGGCGGCACGGGGTGCCGCCGAGCGCCACCGTTCGCGCCGCGCCGAAGCGCAGGCCCATGCCGAGGAGCTGGCCGCATGGGAGGCGCAGCAGGAATATCAGGCCGAAGCGGTGGCCCGCCCTGCGCGCCGCGTGGCATATCAGGAACCCGTATTCGAGGAAGAGGACGAGGTTCTTTATGACGAGGAACCCTATCAGGAGCCGCCACGCGGCAATTTCCTGACGCGGATTATCCGCCCCACGGACACGATGCCCGAGCCGCAGTTGGAGCCCGAGATTGTCGATTTCAGGTATGACGACCTGCGTGCCGAACCTGCCGAAGCTCCGAGCCCCGACAGGATCAAGGCGCGTATCGCCGAGGCAGTGCACCAGCGCCGTCAGGCCCCGCCTGCGCCGCGCGTGCAGCGCAGCGCCCCGCAGCGTTATGCGGAGCCCGAACTGGAAGAGGTCGAATCCTATGAGCCGGCACGTCCCGAGGCCCCGCGCTCGGTGATGGCCGCCGTTGCCCGCCGTCTGGCACGTGGGCCTAAACCGCGCGAGCGTGTCGAACCGCAGCTGAAGGCAGAACCTGCGCGGATCGAGCCGCCGCTTCGCGCCGAACCGCGCTATATGCCGCGCTTCGGCGGGGCACATGCCGGTGCCGAGGCGCCCGTTTATGCCGCGCGGCCCGAGGAGGTCTCGCAGGCTCGCTCCCGTCTGATGGCCGAGCCGCGCAATGAGTTCGCGAAGCAAGATCAATGGCTTGATCAGGGCTACCATATGGACGAAGTCGAAGAGGCCGAGCCGCAAGGATTCGAGCCCTTCGATGTGGATGCCTTTGGCGAGCTGGATGAGAGCTATGGCAGCGCCCGCGTGTCGCCCGAGCCGGAAGAGGCGCCGCGTGCGCGTTTCTCGGCTCCTGTCGAGCCCTATGACGCCCCCCAGGATGAGCCAGAAGAGACCGATATGTCTACGGCCACCTATCGCACCATCCAGCGCGGTGAGGCCTATGCCGAAGATGCGACGCTCAGCGGCGACGATCATGACGAGATGGAGGATCTTGCCCCGATCGCAGCCGAACCCGCCCGTCCTGTGGCAGCCGAGGCGCCGATGGCCAATGCCCGAACTGTGGCACAGGGCGAGAGCCTGAACCGCAGCGCGATCCAGAAGCCTGCGAAAATGCCGCCTGCGACCCATGCGAATTACGAGATGCCGCCGATCAACCTGCTGACCGATCCGGCCTCTATCCCGCGTCACCAGCTGCCCGACGAGCAGCTGGAAGAAAATGCCCGGCAGCTGGAAAACGTGCTGGAGGATTATGGGGTGAAGGGCGAGATCGTGTCGGTCCGTCCGGGCCCTGTGGTTACCATGTACGAGCTGGAACCGGCGCCGGGCTTGAAGGCCAGCCGCGTGATCGGTCTGGCTGATGATATCGCGCGTTCCATGTCGGCGCTCTCGGCGCGTGTGTCCACCGTGCCGGGCCGGACGGTGATCGGGATCGAACTGCCCAATGACCATCGCGAGAAGGTCGTGCTGCGCGAGATCCTGACGGCGCGTGATTTCTCGGATGGTAATATGCGCCTGCCGCTGGCGCTGGGTAAGGATATCGGCGGCGAGCCGGTTGTAGCAAACCTTGCCAAGATGCCCCACCTGCTGATCGCGGGGACCACGGGGTCGGGGAAATCTGTGGCGATCAACACGATGATCCTGTCACTCCTCTACCGCCTGACGCCGGATGAGTGCCGTCTGATCATGATCGACCCGAAGATGCTGGAACTGTCGGTCTATGACGGCATTCCGCATCTGCTGTCTCCGGTCGTGACCGACCCCAAGAAGGCCGTAGTGGCACTGAAATGGGTCGTGGGCGAGATGGAAGACCGCTATCGCAAGATGTCCAAGATGGGCGTGCGCAATATCGAGGGATATAACGGCCGCGTGAAAGAGACGCTGGCCAAAGGCGAGATGTTCAAGCGCACCGTGCAGACCGGCTTTGACGAAGAAACCGGCGAGCCGATCTTCGAGACCGACGAGTTCCAGCCCGAGCCCTTCCCCTATATCGTCGTCATCGTCGACGAGATGGCCGACCTGATGATGGTCGCGGGCAAGGAGATCGAGGCCTGCATCCAGCGTCTGGCGCAGATGGCGCGGGCCTCGGGCATCCACCTGATCATGGCCACCCAGCGCCCCTCGGTGGATGTGATCACCGGCACGATCAAGGCAAACTTCCCCACGCGGATCTCCTTCCAAGTGACCTCGAAAATCGACAGCCGCACCATTCTGGGCGAGCAGGGCGCCGAGCAGCTGCTGGGCATGGGCGATATGCTCTATATGGGCACCGGCTCGCGTCTGAACCGCGTCCACGGCCCGTTCTGCTCGGATGAAGAGGTCGAGGAGGTGGTCAACCACCTGAAATCCTTCGGGCCGCCCAGCTATATGTCGGGTGTGGTCGAGGGGCCGGAAGATGATAAAGCCTCCGATATCGACGCGGTGCTGGGCCTCAATACCGGTGGCAATACTGGCAATGAGGATGCGCTTTACGATCAGGCGGTGCAGATTGTGGCGAAGGATCGCAAATGCTCGACCTCCTATATCCAGCGCAAACTGGGCATCGGCTACAATAAGGCCGCGCGTCTGGTGGAGCAGATGGAGGAAAATCATGTGGTCTCCTCGGCCAACCATGTCGGCAAACGCGAGATCCTGATCCCCGAGGCCTGAGCGGCTTTCTGCTGAACTGTGATGAACGCCCCGCGCAAGTTGATTGCGTGGGGCTTTTCCTTTTTCAAAAAGCGCCTAAATTCTCGTCTATGAACATACTTCGCTTCGCGCTTGCGCCCGTCCTCGCCCTGTCTCTTGCCGTGCCGGCATTTGCCGATGCGATCCCGCTTGGGACTTTGTCCAGTTATCTCAACAGCCTGCAATCGGCGTCGTCCAAGTTTACACAGGTAAACTCCGACGGCTCGATCTCGACGGGCACGATCTATATCCGCCGTCCGAATCGCGTGCGGTTCGAATATGACAATGACAACACGCTGGTGCTGGCTTCGGCCGGTCAGGTGGCGATCTTCGATCCGAAGTCGAATATGGGCCGGCCAGAACAGTATCCGCTGTCCAAAACGCCTCTGAGCCTTATCCTGGCGGCGGATGTAAATCTGGCGAAATCGGGTATGGTGACCAGCCACACCTCCGATGGCACAAAGACCACTGTCACCGCACATGATCCGCAGCATCCGGAATATGGCAATATCCAGATGGTTTTCACGGATGGCCCGACGCAGCTGCGCCAATGGGTGATCACCGATAATGCGGGAGCGAAGACCACCGTTATCCTCAACGGGCTTCAGAACGGTAAGGCGCTGGCGCCGTCGGTCTTCTCGATCAATCAGGAAATCAGCCGCCGAGGCGGCTGAGCTCTTTCGTTACAGTCGACCACAAGAAGCAAGCTGCGCGCGATACATCAGCGCGCGGCTTTGCACTTTTCGGGCCACGGCCAGAAGCCACGGCTTGGATTTGTGGCTGCCACGCGAATAGCCGCCACGCCCTTCATGATAGGCGAGATACTGGTTCATCGCATCGGTCTTCGGAATACCGAGGCTCTTTGTCGTGCCGTCCATATACCAACCGATGAAATCGGTCGCGTCCTGGATACGGTTGCGTCTTGCACCGCGGCTGCCGCCCTGCGCGCGATATTCCTCCCAAGTGGCATCAAGGGCCTGGCTATAACCATAGGCCGAACTCTGACGGCCGAGGGGAATCACACCCAGAGCGTATTTGAACGGGGTTTTTGCATTGCCGACGAACCGCGATTCCTGATGGATCGTGGCCATCTGCACATAGACGGGAACACCCCAGCGCGATTCGGTGCGTTTCATGGCCCGGAAATAGGCAGGCCGCTCACGCGACAGGGCGCATGCGTCGTCTAGATTTTGTGGCGCCTGGTAGTTGCCCCCACCACAGGAGGCGACCAGAAGGGCCAGCGCCAGAAAGGCGAATTTCTTCATACTGCTCTTGCCTGATTTTTGCTCTCGTTTTGTCGTTAATTGTATCTGAAAATGCCCCAAACGAAAATCACAAAGCCTATCAGCGAGCCTTCTGCACCAATAATACAGATTGTTTCCTGCGAATTTGTGGAAAAAGCCCTAGTTTCTTTGTAGAAGCATTAAGAAATCGAAAAGACTAGGGAAGGGCGAACATGTTTGCCACTCAAGCCAAATTCCATATCGGGCAGGTTTTGCGCCACCGTAAGGACTCGTTCCGTGGTGTGGTCTTCGATGTCGATCCGACTTTTGCGAATTCGCAGGAGTTCTATGACGCAATCCCCGAAGACAGCAGGCCGACAAAGAATCAGCCCTACTACCATTTGCTTGCAGAGACGGATGATGATTATTACATCGCCTATGTCTCCGAACAGAACCTTCTGGCGGATCAGACTGGCGAGCCTGTGGAGCATCCGGACCTGCCGGATCTCTTTGGCGAGTTTGCCGATGGGGCCTATCCTCTGCAATTCCAGATGAACTGAGCCGGATCAGCCGTCCTGTTTCAGAGGCAGGCGGAAAGCGAGCATGTTGCGACCATCCTCGCGCCTGTAGCCCAGATCTTCTGCAAGATCACGGATCAGGAACCAGCCGAATCCTCCCTCCGGAAGCTCCTCGGTATCCAGCGTCTGAAGGGCGTTTTCTACCGTGTCGAATGTCGCGGGGTCCTCGAGAACGAAGGCAGGAAGTTCGAGGCCGTCATCGGTCACCGAACAGTTAAGCCCGCGCTTATCCATCACCATGGAGAGGGTAATCGTGCCGACCCCGCTATCCTGATAGCTGTGTTCGACGATATTGTTCAGGATCTCGGCCAGTAACAGTTCGAGCGTTCCGGCCTCGTCCTGACTCATATGCAGGACGAATCTCGCGAGCGCATTGCGCAGGGCTTCGCGCACGGCCAGCGGAGTGGCCGGAAAACTATGATGGAAGATCCTTGGCTGCCGTTCACCACGCGGAACAGCCGTGCCACTTTTCAACGCATGTGCGTCGTGGTTAGCCAGCATTCCGCACCTCCGGTAGGAAGGCATCCTCTAGGGTCGGGTGGATCTTGAAGATCGTGTCCATGCGGGTCAGCCGGAACACCTTCGCGACGTTCATGTTCAGCGCGGCCAGTTCCAGCTTCCGGTCCTTGGGCAGGGCTTTCATGACGGCGACAATCGCCCCCAATCCCGAGCTATCGAGGAAGGTGACAGATTCCAGATCGAGAATGACGCGTTTTGACGGCTGCATGCAGACTTCGCGCATCTGGTCCTTGAAGCGGATGGCAATGGCTGCATCGAGTCGATTCTCGTCGACGCGGACCCACAGTGCATCCTGGCGGGCTTCGGCATAGAGGTTCATCTGCGGTCTCCGGCTCGTCACTCAATTTTCTCTAGGAGTAGGGGCTAAAACTTACCAAACCGTAATTCCGAATCGATTTCGCTCCATTCCCCAACGGAAGTGGCCGAGATGTCTATTTTAACCCCTCATGCGCAAGGAAGACTTGACCGGCTGGCACATCGCGGGCAATCGGTGGCGATGATGTATCGCTATGATCCGCCCTCCGACCCGCCCAAGATCCTGCATGCCGATCACGAGATTCTCGTGGTCGACAAACCGTCAGGGCTGCTTTCGGTGCCGGGGAAGGGGCCGGAGAAAGCGGATTGCCTGATCGCGCGGTTGCGCCAGTCCTATCCGGAGGTGCTGCTGGTGCACCGGCTGGATTGCGACACCTCGGGGGTGATGGTCTTCGCGCTGACGCCTCATGCGCAGCGCCATCTGGGACTGCAATTCGAGCATCGCCAGACCAAGAAGACCTATCTCGCGCGTCTCTGGGGGCATCTGGAGCCCAAGACGGGCCGGGTGGACCTGCCGCTGATCGTGGACTGGCCCAACCGTCCGCGCCAGCATGTGAACCATGAAACCGGCAAGCCCGCCCAGACCGACTGGAAGGTGCTGCAGCATGATCCCGATGGAACGACGCGTGTGCGGCTTATGCCGGTGACCGGGCGTAGCCATCAGTTGCGGGTGCATTGCCAAGCGCTAGGGCATCCGATTCTCGGAGACCCGCTCTATGCCGAGGGCGCGGCGCAGGACTTTCCACGGCTGATGCTGCATGCCCACACGCTGCGGCTGCGCCATCCCGATGGCGGCGAGCCTCTGGCATTTACCGCCGATACGCCCTTCTGAGGGGCTTCAGGCGGCCACAGCCTCGGTCAGGGCATATCCCCTGCGGGCGGCCTTGAGGCGCCATGTATCGGCCGCCTGCACGGCGTCGCGAAGGTTGGTGAACAGCACGTTGCGCATGCCACAAGCGCGGCCATCGCGACCCCATTCGCGCTGCACTGTATATTCGCCGAAGAGATTGTCACTCACCTCGACGCGGTAGAACTCTTGCGCCGAGGGGCGGTGGAGAAGAAGGGTCAGCATGGCAGTGCCTTCCGAAACGCTACAAATCCATAGAATCAGAACTTTGTGCCGCAGGCTACAGAAATCCGGTCTGACCGCAGGGTAATCCGGCATGGTGATCGCCCAATAAGAAAGACCGCAAGGTTTCCCTTGCGGTCTTGTCTTTGCCGATGGCTCGGTCGAGTCAGCCCTGACGGGCTTTAAAACGACGCTGCGTCTTGTTGATTACGTAGACGCGGCCCTTGCGGCGCACGATCTGGCAATCGCGATGACGCTGCTTGAGCGAGCGGAGCGAGTTGCGAACCTTCATGGTCGTATCTCCTTGTCGCGGCGCGCGTGCGCCTTGAAAGCAAAAAGCCCCGACAGCCAGGCCGAAGGGGCGGCGAAATAGAATGGTGGGCGGTACTGGGATCGAACCAGTGGCCACTACGATGTCAACGTAGTGCTCTACCGCTGAGCTAACCGCCCACGCTCCGAAATGATTTGCCTTGGATTGCGTTTGGTCTCAAGCTGTTGCCTGTTCCGGTCTGCAACCTTTCGGTTCACCTCTTCGGTGTGGAGGGGTCTATAAAAGGTGTTCGCACGACGCGCAAGGGGGTTTTGACGAGAAAATGCATTGCGCTACACTGAGAGCATCACAAAGGAGGTTCATGACTGTCCATGAAACATGATCGACCGGCTTTCCGGCTCTGCGAACCCGATCCAGTCCGGACCTCTGTTATTTTCTCGTCTCCCCATTCTGGAAGCTATTATCCCACTGATTTTCAACAAAATACTGTTCTGGATCTGGCGCGCCTGCGGTCATCCGAGGACGCGTTTGTCGATGATTTCATGCATCTGGGGGCGCAGCTCGGGGCCTATTGCATCGCCGCAACATATCCGCGCGCCTATCTCGACCTCAATAGAGCGCGTGACGAACTCGACCCGGGAATCGTCGAAGGACTGCGTCAGCGCGGCAGTGGCAGCCGTGTTGCGGCCGGTCTGGGCGTGATTCCCCGCGTGGTCTCTGGCGGGCGGGCGATCTTGCGCGGGAAAATAAGTCTCGCGGAGGCCGAGACCCGTCTCGATGACATCTGGACCCCATGGCACCGTCAGATCGATCTGCTGATGGAGGCCAATAAAAAACGGTTCGGGGAGGCGCTTCTCGTCGATCTGCATTCCATGCCCAGCGAGGCGATCGAGGCATTCGGCCTTAAACGACCGGAAATCGTGATCGGCGATCGCTACGGCAGTTCCGCCTCGGAGCATATCGTCGAAGAGATCGAGGCCGCTTTTGCCGCGACAGGCCTCTCGGTGAGCCGCAATACCCCTTTCGCAGGAGCCTATATCACCAAGACCTATGGCCAGCCTGCCAATCATCGCCACGCCATCCAGATCGAGATCAACCGAGCGCTTTATATGGATGAAGCGCGAATTGAACGGCGTGCGGATTTCGCCGAGTTCCAGTCCCTGATGGATGGGGTTCTGGCGCGGATTGCGGCCATCGGGCGGTCGGACCAGCCAGATACCATGGCAGCGGAGTAGGTCAGTCTTTCCGGAACCCCCGCCCCATCTGGATCGCATCCACGCCGAATTTGGCCCTGATGGCATCCATCGCGCGCTCCTGCTTGGCGCGCCGCCCCGCATCGGGGTCCAGAAGATCGCCCACCGGATCTCCCTCGCGTGCGGGCCTTAGCCCCGAATAACCGATACCGATCAACCGATAGGGCGTGCCTGCGGGCAGGGTGTCAAACAGCCGCTTTCCGACCTGAAAAAGCGTATCTGCCAGCTGGCTCGGATCTGCGAGCTGCGACTGGCGGGTCAGGGTGGAGAAATCCGATTTCTTCAATTTCAGAGTGACGATACTCCCCGATAGGTCCTTTGCCTTCATACGCGCTGCCGTCTTCTCCGCCATGTGCCATAGCTGTGCCAGAAGCGCCTCGCGGTCGCTGAGATCCTGCGAGAAGGTCGTCTCGTTCGAAACGCTTTTGACCGGCGCATCCGGGGTTACACGGCGATCATCCTCGCCCATCGCCAGCGACCAGAGCCGCAGGCCCTGTCCACCGAAGCGACGGATCATATCGTCGCGCCCGATCCGTAGGATGTCGGTGAGCGTGCGGATGCCGGCCTGCCCCAGGGCCTGTCGTGTTGCTGCCCCTACGCCCCACAGAATGCCTACCGGCTTGTCGCGTAGAAAATCGCGCGTCTCGGCCCGACCGATCACGGAAAATCCACGTGGCTTATCCAGGTCGGAGGCGATTTTCGCCAAAAACTTGTTATGGCTGAGCCCGACTGAAACAGTTACTCCGACCTCGCTCTCGATTTCGGCGGCCAGCCGCACAAGGCTTTCGGCGGGTGGCATGCCATGCAACGTATCGGTTCCACGAAGATCCAGAAAGGCTTCGTCCAGCGATAGCGGCTCGATCAAGGGCGTCAGACGCGCCATCTTCGCGCGGATCTCGCGAGAGACTTCGGCGTAATAGCCGATACGCGGCGGTAGGATCACCGCATCGGGGCAGAGCTTGCGGGCTTGGAACATCGGCATTGCCGAGCGCACACCGTAGATCCGGGCGACATAACAACAGGTCGTTACCACCCCGCGTGCGCCCCCCCCAACGATCAGAGGCAGCGAGGCCAACTCGGGATTGTCGCGCTTCTCGACCGAGGCATAGAAACTGTCACAGTCGATATGGGCAAGGCCCAGCTGGAGCAGTTCGTTATGGCTCACCAGCCCGTCATGCCTGCACCGCGGGCACCGTCGCTTTGGAGCCTCGGCGAAGGAGGCGAAACAGGATCTGCAAAGACTGGCCATACCTCTTTCCGATAGCGAGACAGAAAGGGGCGCTCTCGCCCCTCTTGGCACGTCGTGCCAATTCACCCCTGAGGATATTTATGGACACTGGAAGTGGGAGAATGGCTTCCAGTGTCCATAAATATCCCGGGGGACTGCCGCAAGGCAGTGGGGGCAGAGCCCCCTCCATGCGTCGTATCAGCGGGCGGTGGCCGGAGCCGCCGCCCGCTTGCATTCAGTGCAAAGCCGCGCCGAGGGGCGTGGCTTCCGAAGGCGGGACGATATGCCCGCCGACAGACAGACCGTCTGGCCCTGCCGTGACCGTAACCGTTGATCCGTCCAGCACATCGCCCGACAGGATCAGATTGGCGAGCGGGTCCTGGAGATAGCGCTGGATCACCCGTTTCAGCGGGCGTGCGCCATAGACCGGATCATAGCCCTTGTCGGCCAGCCATGTGCGGGCTGCGTCATCGAGCGCCAGCCCGATTTTGCGATGGCCCAGGCGGGTTTCCAGCCGTGCAAGCTGCACGGTGACGATTCCGTCCATATTGCCGCGCGACAGACGGTCGAAGATGACCATCTCGTCCAGGCGGTTGAGGAATTCGGGGCGGAAATGTGCTCGCACCGCGTCCATGACCTGCGCTTTGGCCTGTGCGCCATCGGTGCCTTCTGGCAGGGTGCTGAGCGCTTGGGACCCGAGGTTGGAGGTCAGGATGATCAGCGTCTGCTTGAAGTCCACCGTCCGGCCCTGACCGTCGGTCAGGACGCCGTCATCAAGCACCTGCAGCAGCACGTTGAACACATCGGGATGCGCCTTCTCGACTTCGTCGAACAGCACCACCTGATAGGGGCGGCGGCGCACGGCTTCGGTCAGTACTCCGCCCTCGTCATAGCCGACATAGCCCGGAGGGGCGCCGATCAGCCGCGAGACGGCATGTTTCTCCATGAATTCCGACATGTCGATCCGCACCATCGCCTGATCATCGTCGAAGAGATATTCGGCGACAGCCTTGGTCAGCTCGGTTTTGCCCACGCCGGTCGGGCCGAGGAAGAGGAACGAGCCCAGTGGACGGTTCTCGTCATTGAGACCCGCACGCGCACGCCGCACCGCATTGGCCACCGCCTTAACTGCGGCATCCTGCCCGATCACCCGCTTATGGAGCTCTTCCTCCATTTTCAGCAGCTTCTCGCGCTCGCCCTCGAGCATTTTCGAGGTCGGGATACCGGTCCAGCGCTCGACCACCTCGGCGATCTGTTCGGGACGCACGGCCTCTTCGACCATGACATCCTCTGCCGATTCCGCCTGTTCGAGCTGCTTTTCAAGATCCGGAATGCGGCCATATTGCAACTCGCCCGCTTTTGCGAAATTGCCTTCGCGTTTGGCGGTTTCCAATTCGGCGCGCGCGCGGTCCAGCTGTTCTTTCAGCACGCGGCTGCTCTCCAGCTTGTCGCGTTCGGCCTGCCATTTGGCGGTCATCTCGGCGGAGCGTTCCTGCAGTTCCGACAGTTCCTTCTCGAGTTTCTCGAGACGGTCCTGACTTGCGACGTCGTCTTCTTTCTTCAGCGCCTCGGCCTCGATCTGCGCCTGCAGGATCTGGCGATCCAGCGCATCTAGTTCCTCTGGCTTCGAATCAACTTCCATCCGCAAGCGCGAGGCGGCCTCGTCCACGAGATCGATCGCCTTGTCGGGCAGGAAGCGGTCGGTGATATAGCGATGCGAGAGCGTCGCCGCCGACACGAGCGCCGAATCGGAGATCCGAACCCCGTGATGGAGCTCGTATTTCTCCTTGATGCCACGCAGGATCGAGATCGTATCCTCGACGGTGGGCTCTTCGACCATTACCGGCTGGAAGCGCCGGGCCAGAGCCGCGTCTTTCTCGACATATTTGCGATATTCATCAAGCGTGGTGGCGCCAACACAATGCAACTCGCCTCGCGCCAGCGCCGGCTTGATCAGGTTGGCCGCATCCATCGCACCATCGGATTTGCCCGCGCCCACAAGCGTGTGCATCTCGTCGATGAAGAGAATGATCTCACCGGCTGCGGTTTCGATCTCCTTGAGGATGGATTTCAGCCGCTCCTCGAACTCGCCGCGATATTTCGCCCCTGCGATCAGCGCGCCCATATCGAGCGCCAGAAGCCGCTTGTCGCGCAGGCTCTCCGGCACATCGCCATTGACGATGCGCAGCGCAAGCCCTTCGGCGATCGCGGTTTTCCCCACGCCCGGCTCCCCGATAAGGACGGGGTTGTTCTTGGTGCGGCGCGAGAGCACCTGCATCGTGCGGCGGATCTCGTCGTCACGACCGATGATCGGGTCGATCTTGCCTTGCTCGGCGGCCTCGGTCAGGTCGCGGGCATATTTTTTCAGCGCCTCATAGCCGTCCTCGGCGGAGGCGCTATCGGCGGTGCGGCCCTTGCGCAGATCGTTGATGGCCGTGTTCAGCTTCTGCGCGGTCACGGCACCTGCATCAAGCGCGTCTTTCGCACGGGTATTGACCACGGCCAGCGCCATCAGGATACGCTCCACCGGAACGAAACTGTCACCGGCTTTCTTGGCGATCTTCTCTGCCTCGTCGAGCACGCGCACGAGCGACTGGTCGATATAGGTCTGGCTATCCGTGCCGGACACTTTGGGAAGTTTGCCGACGGCTTGGGTGACGGCATCGGCCACGCGGGCGGCATCGCCACCGGCGCGATTGATCAGGTTGGACGAAAGTCCCTGATCGTCATCCATCAATGCTTTGAGCAGATGTTCGGGGACCACGCGCTGATGGCCTTCCCGCATTGCGATTGTCTGCGCGGATTGAAGGAAGCCGCGCGAACGCTCCGTGAACTTTTCCATGTTCATCGGGTATCTCCTTTTCTAAAGCCCCCGCAAATCGACATGCCCGTAAGCGGCACATGTCTGGTCGGGTCTTATCGAATAATTGGGTAGGTGGGTCAGGCTATTCAAGATGTCAGACCACGCCTGAAACGAAAATCTTGGCTTTTGCGAAGCGCCTAGGGAACTCGCAGGCACCGTGCAAGGTTCCGTAAATGTCTCGCCTGTAAGGTGAGACCCCAAGGAACAGGAGAGACGCCATGACTGTGCTGCATTATCTGCCCTTCCTCGCTGCTTTGACCCTTCTGGGCATCGTCATGATGCACCGTGCGCGTGTGCGTGCCTTGATACCGGTCAAATCTCGGGATTGAAGACCTGTCCGCGGGGCTGCCGATACCGGAGTGATTGCGGGAAAGTTCCCCCTGTGGTTCCTCAGGGGTTGATTTTTCGTGCCGTCTTGCGCATCGGGGTGCAAACCACAGGAGATGCTGCATGACCGCCCTTTTGCCCGCCGATGACCGCCTGATCGTTGCCATGGATGTGCCCGACGCGCTGGCCGCGCTCGAGCTGGCCCAGAAACTGGGCGATAGCGTTTCTTTCTACAAGATCGGTCTAGGGATGCTCACGGGGGGCGGTCTGGCCGTTGCCAACGAGCTGAAACAGGAGCATGGGAAGCGCATCTTCCTCGATATGAAATTCTTCGATATCGGCGCCACGGTCGAGGCTGCGGTGCGCGGGATCGCACAATTCGATCTGGACTTCCTGACCGTGCATGGCGACCCCCATGTGGTGCGCGCCGCGAAGGAAGGCGCCTCGGGTAAGGATCTCAAAATCCTCGCTGTGACCATCCTCACCTCGCTTGATCGCGCCGATCTGGATGCCGCGCTGATCCAGCCGGGCGATATTGCGGATCTGGTGACAGAGCGCGCCGCGCGCGCGCTTGAGGCCGGAGCTGATGGCGTTATTGCCTCGCCGCGTGAGGCCGCGATGATCCGGGCACTGCCGCAGGCCGAGGGCAAGCTGATCGTCACGCCGGGTGTGCGGCCCGCAGGGGCCGCATTGGGAGACCAGAAGCGTGTGGAAACACCCGCTTCGGCGCTATCGGCGGGGGCGGATCACCTTGTCGTTGGCCGCCCGATCTGGCAGGCGGCGGATCCGCAGGCGGCCGCGCAGGCCATTCTGGCGGAGATCAAAGCGATCTGAGTGTTTCACGATAAACGCGTCATGTGAAAGGCCCGCCAACTGGCGGGCCTTTTACATTACTGTTGGGGGGCAGGGGCGTCATCGGCTCCCGGAGCCACCTCGACCTCGGCCGGTGCGTCCGACGCAGGCTCTTGGGCCGGCTCGGAGGCAGGGGCCTCGTTGGTGATCGACACCTCGTTGCCCGCAGGTGCAGGGGTTGTGGTGTCACCGGGCGAGCCCATCACATACCAGACCAGCACGCCAAGCGCGACGACGATCGCCCCCAGAACGAAATAGAGGCCGTTGTCGCGGCGCGGCGGAGGCGTGTTATTCTCGGTCATCTTCGTCTCCTTCGACATTCGATTTGAAGAGAGAACGCGGGGATGACGGGGCTGTTCCCTGAGCGGTGGCGCCGCTCGCCCGCATGGGCGGGAGCCTGCCGATAGAGCCGGCGCGGCCACTTACAGCGCGGGCGGCTCAAGCCCTTTCTTGCATTGCTCGGGGCCGTCATAGCGGGCTGAATAGGCCACCGCGCCGCAGGTCTTGCATCGGAATTCCTTCAGTGCGCCCTTGCCGCCGATACGTTCCCACCGGCAGGGATTGCGCTTGCGATACCACAGGAGACCGATGAAAACGGCGATAACGAGAATGATGGCAATGGGCATGATCCGCTCCTTTGGCTCCGACTTAACGCGAAGCAGGCGCGGTAACAGGGGGCGGGGAGGTCACTTCGGAGTGAGTGTCGGGCTCGGGCAGCAGCTTCACCCCCACCAGAACCAGCACCACCAGCACCGCCCAGCCGCCCGGTCGCGACAGCAGCCAGATCGCCACGACCAGCATCATGCCGATCAGGCGGGAGGTCATGGTGGTCAGGGGCGCGATCAGGAGGCCGAACATGGAATCAGTCGAGGCGCTCGGGCAGGGTCAGGGCCTGCAAGACCTGCGCGGCTGCCATCGGCTTCTTGCCCGCGCGCTGCGCCTCCAGCACCTGCACGGCGCCTGCTCCGCAGGCAATGGTGAACCCGCCCAGAACATCTCCGGCAGCGCCATGACCGTCGGTCTGGCGGGCGCGCAAAAGCTTTACCCGTTCCCCCGCAATCTCGCACCACGCTCCGGGGAAGGGCGACAAGCCGTTGATCTTGCGGGTTACATCGGCTGCAGGGGCAGTCCAGTCGATCCGCGCCTCGGCCTTGTCGATCTTGGCGGCATAGGTCACGCCCTCGTCGGGCTGGGCCTCGCTGGGGAGCGTATCAAGATGGGCCAGCGCCTCGATGATCATTGAGGCCCCCATGACGGACAGCCGGTCATGCAACTCTCCGGTGGTCTCGGTCGCGCCGATCTCGGTCGCGCGACGCAGGCGCACGGGGCCGGTATCGAGCCCCGCTTCCATCTGCATGATACAAATCCCTGTTTCGGCATCGCCTGCCATGATCGCACGGTGGATGGGCGCCGCCCCGCGCCAGCGCGGCAGCAGCGAGGCATGGATATTGAGGCAGCCCTTTACTGGCGCATCAAGGATCGCTTGCGGCAGGATCAGCCCGTAGGCCACCACCACAGCCACATCGGCCTTCAGATCGGCAAAGGCCTGACGGTCGGTCTCATCCTTGAAATTCAGCGGGGTGCGCGTCTCTATCCCCAGTTCCTCGGCGCGGGCCTGAACGGGGGAGGGGCGCAGATGTTTGCCACGACCTGCAGGGCGCGGCGGCTGCGAATAGGCCGCCACGACCTCGTGCTCGCGCGCCAGTGCCTCGAGCACCGGGACTGAAAACTCGGGGGTGCCCATGAAGACGACGCGCATGACCTTAGCCTTTGTTCAGTTTTTTCGATTTCTGGATCAGCATCTTGCGCCGCAGGGGCGAGAGATGGTCCACATAGGTCTTGCCGTTGAGATGGTCGATCTGGTGCTGGACCGAGGTCGCCCAGAGCCCGACGAAATCACGTTCTTCCATCTCGCCATCGGCATTGAGGAACCGCACGGTAACCGCCCGCGGACGCTCGACCGGTGCCCAGACGCCCGGAAGATTGGGGCTTGCCTCATCATGTTTGCGCATCTTGACGCTGGCATGGAGCACCTCGGGATTGGCCATGCGGATGGCCTCGCCACGCTTGTCGGAGGCATCCACCACCGCCAGACGCATCATGATCCCGATCTGCGGGGCGGCCAGACCGACCCCCGGCATCGCATCCATCGTCTCGATCATGTCATCCCAGATCATCCGCACCGTCTCGGTGATCTCGGCCACAGGCTCGGCCGCTGTGCGCAGACGCTTGTCGTCAAAGGGGATGAACTTGCGCACGGTCATCAGATGATCCCGTCGGATTTCGGCGCGCGGGCGCGCTCGCGTTTGAGCTTCTGCATCTTCGAGGTGATCATCTTGCGTTTCATCGGTCCGAGATAGTCGATGAACAGCTTGCCATCGAGGTGATCCAGCTCGTGCTGGGCACAGGTGGCCCAGAGCCCGTCGAATTCCTCTTCCATGATCTTGCCATCCACGCTCAGCCATTTCATCCGCACCAGTTTCGGGCGGGTGACTTCGGCATATTGATCGGGGATCGACAGGCAGCCCTCCTCATAGGTGTTGGTCTCTTCCGAGGACCATGTGATCTCGGGATTGATCATCACCATTGGCTGGGGCGCTGCGTTCTCTTCCTTCACGCAATCCATCACGAAGACACGCTGCAGCACGCCAATCTGCGGCGCGGCAAGGCCGACACCGGGGGCGTCATACATCGTGGCCAGCATATCGTCAGCCAGCTTGCGGATTTCGGCATCGACCGAGACGACCGGATCACAGGTCTTCTTCAGTCGCGGGTCGGGGTGAATGAGGATCGGGCGTAGGGTCATAAGGCCGATTTAGGCGATGGTTGGTTCCAAGGCAATGGGGCAGCGGCTTGGCGGTGCATTATAAGGATACAATCAGGCATTTGTATCCCGCCGCCAGAGGTGATCTGATGCGCGCAAAGACGCAGGAGACATCTGATGAGCAAAGCGCCCGATTTCGACGAGATCATTGACCGCACCGGCACCCATTCCGCCAAATGGGACAGCATGGAAGACATCTATGGCGTGCCCGCCGCGACGGGTATCCCGATGTGGGTGGCCGATATGGATTTCCGTCCGCCCGCCTGTGTGCAGGAGGCGCTGGAGGAGATGACCCGTCAGGGCGTCTACGGCTATTGGGGCGGCAATGCAGAATACAACGCCGCAATCCGCTGGTGGATGAAGACGCGCCACGATTGGGAGGTGCAGGACGACTGGATCTTTACGACCCATGGTCTGGTGAATGGCACGGCGCTGTGCGTGGATGCGTTCACGGCGGAAGGCGACGGGGTAATGCTCATGACGCCAGTCTATCACGCCTTCGCCCGCGTGATCAAAGCGGCGGGGCGCGATGTGGTGGAATGCCCGCTGAAGCTGGTGGATGGCGGCTACCAGATGGATTTCGACGCATGGGATAGCATTGTGGATGAAAAGACCCGCATGCTGGTGCTCTGTTCGCCCCATAATCCGGGCGGGCGTGTCTGGAGCCGCGCCGAGCTGGAAGGTGTTGTGGAGTTTGCCCGCAAGCATGACCTGGTGCTGGTCTCGGACGAGATCCACCATGACCTGGTCATGCCGGGGCAGGTGCATACTCCCATGGCCAATGTTGCGGGCAACTACCCCGTGGTCATGATGACCGCCACCACCAAGACCTTCAATATCGCGGGCACGCATTCGGGAAATGTGATCATCGCCGATCCTGCGCTGCGCGCCAAGTTTTCCGCGCGGATGAATGCGCTGGGGATTTCGCCCAATAGTTTCGGCATGGCGATGGCGACGGCGGCTTACAGCCCCGAGGGGGCCGACTGGGTGGACGCGCTTTGTGCCTATCTGGATGGCAACCGCAAGATTTTCGACGCGGGCGTCAATGCCATTCCGGGCCTGAAATCGATGCCACTGGAGGCGACCTATCTGGCATGGGTCGATTTTTCCGGCGCGGGGATGGAGCGGGCCGAATTTACCCGTCGGGTGGAAAAAGAGGCGCTGATCGCCGCGAATTACGGCACGACCTTCGGCACGGGCGGCGAAACCTATCTTCGTTTCAATCTGGCCACGCCGCGGACACGGGTCGAAGAGGCTGTGGCGCGGTTGAAAAAGGCTTTTGAAGATCTGCAGTAATAGAAAAGGCCCCGAATGCGGGGCCTTTTTGACTTTGTGCCATCAGGCGCTTGGCAGATAGCCCACTGGCGCATCGGGATCGCGCACAAAATCCACAGGCGCGCGGTCTCTGACCGGCGTTTCCCGTTTGATCGCACATATCAGCTCGCCATTCTCGACCTCGGAGGCAATGATCAGCCCCGTCGCCACATGGCGGATGCCGTCATAGAGATAGACCTCACCTCTGAGATGATCGATCTCGTCGGCATTGAGCGCAAGCCCGCCTTCCCAGCGGCGCAGGATCGGCCAGTTCTTGTCGCCCGATCTAAGGCTGAGCTTCGTGCGTTTGCCCGCTGTCTTGATTTGCGCATCGCGCATCGCCTGGGCGATATCTTTCGGCAAGAACTCCATCAGGTCCTCCTTCCAGATGAGTCTTCTCATTCACAATTCTGTTCTCTTAATCATGAAAATCAAGTGAAACCCCGAGAGGATTTGAGAAGATATTTGTGGTGTGGGTGACTCTCCAGTCAGAAGATAGGGGAGTTTTTCCGAAGACAATGGTAGCCTTACCCATGCGATGCACCTGCGCGCGGTCGGAGCGCGCCCTTTGATCCGCGTGCAGAAATTTCGCGCCGGACCATGCACCCTGTTTGCGCTCAAACCGTCCGAGAAATGTTTCAGCGGCGGCACTGCACGGCAATCACCGGCCAGACGCATGGTTGGATTAGATGAATCCCGATCAGAGATGGTTCTGGCGAGAGGGCGAGGATCGGATGCGTGTCGGATATCGGGGCGGTGTTCAGAACGGCGTTGGATAAGCTGGCCATGGTAACGACGGGATGAGCCTGCCGTTGGCATGCGACACTCCGGATGGATCGGCACATTCCGCTGTCGTGTTCTTCGGACGGACCCCCATCGCTCTTGTAAGGTAAAGACTGCTGCCCTGTCGAAAAGATTCTGCCTGATAGAACGCGCCAGCGAGTGACGCATTTAGCTGTTCCGCGACTTGGGACGCGCACTGGGCGGGGCGGTGCCTCAAGCGTTGTTGCGCCGTAAGGCCAATGAGTGCTCGATGCCCTTGGCCGGTGGTCGCCTTGCCCTCTGGGTCTGCGGTAATGACGTTATGAGCATCCGCGATGGCGAGGTCATTGCCCGGCCTCCGCGTCTCTTGATGGATGGATGTGGTCTGAAAGCCGGATGCCGAGTTTCTGTCCGAGACCAGCGTCTGCGGGAGATCTTTTGCAACATCAGACACCTCCATTGGACGTTTTGTGGAGCATGATCAACAGGCAGGCTATGCGCCAGAAAAAACTCTTCCGCGAAATGCGGGGGCACTTCAGAAGGCCTGGGCGGTGGGGCGCCCGACAGACGGCTGGCGTGTTATATCTGCGCAGGATCTAGCTTTCGCGGAAGGCGTGGTCGAGATAGCTCAGGAAGGGCGCAAGGATATAGGTCAGCGGGGTGCGATCGGTCGTACGCAGATAGGCTTCGACCGGCATGCCTGGCAATAGCGGCATCTGCGCCATAATCGCTTCGGTTCTGGCATCCGGCATCACCTCTGCGCGGTAATATGCGGTCGCTGTGACAGGGTCGATCGAGGCATCCGGCGAGATCCTCTGGATCGATCCGGTCAGCTCCTGCACATCGCGCGCAGCGAGGCCGGGCAGGCGGAGGGTCGCCAGCTGACCCTGCCGGATCTCGTCGATATTCATGGGCGGGATGCGGATCTCGATCATCATAGGTCGATCCTGCGGAATGAGATAGAGAACCGGATCTGCGGGGCGCAGCACGGAAAGACGGGTGGTGGTGGCCATCTCGTGTACGATGCCGTCGATCGGTGCGCGGATGTCGAGAAGTTTGATCTTGTTGCGTAGATTCCGTACCTGCTCCATCTGCTGCAGTTCCTGCCGATCTATGTCATGCAGTTCGCTTTCGAGTTCGACCTGCCTCTGTGACAGGATCTGCAATTTCTGCAATTCGATCGTGGTGATATCCTCTCGTGTCTCCGCCTGTTTGGCGATCAGCTGGCCGTTCTGCCCGTAAAGCACGGCCAGTTCGCGCTCGAAGGAAAGCCGGCGGGCGCGTTGCTGGGAGGTCGTATCCGCGATCCCGCCCTGTGTTTGTAATTCTTCCGCCAGAAGAACCTGCTGTTGTTGAACGGATTTGATCTGCGCATCGATGCCGATGATCCGATCCTCGGCCTGAATGGCCTTGCGGTCGAGTTGCATCAGCATCTGCGCGAAGGCGGTGTTGCGCGCCTCGAACAGCGTTGTCTGGCCGGACAGGATCTGCTGCAGGCCGGGCTTGCTCTCGGCGCGCTGGGTCAGTGTCTCGGGATATGTCAGCTGATCTTGCCGCAACCGTTCGGCATTCAGCCGCGCCCGCCGCGCCTGAAGCGCAAAGAGCTGGTCCTGGAGAATGGTCAGTTCGGGCTGGAGATCCTGCCCGTCGAGCTTGATCAGGATGTCGCCCGCCGAGACCTTATCCCCATTATTCACGAAAATCTCCTCGACACGCCCGCCTTCCGGATGCTGTACGACCTGCCGGTTGGTATCGAATTCAAGCCGCCCCGAGACGATGACGGCCCCCGCGATCTTTGTCAGGCTCGCCCAGCTGCCGAAAATGACCACCAGAACGAAGAGGGCCGCATAGCCCAGGACCAGCAGATTATAGGTCGTGCGGTCCTTGGCCGCGATCTGGGGCTGCGGGCGGGGAGTTTGCGCGCCTCCAGAATGCGCCTTGGCACCGATTCTTCTGGTCAGATCTGCCGCGCGCAGTGGCGGGCGGGAATTGTTGCGAAGCATCAGGGCGCCTCCTTCCTCTGGGTGGCACCCGACATACCGGTCTTACCGATATGGCTAATATCCTTGGCATTGCGGACGGTCTTGGCAAGCACCTCCTGACGCGGACCGTAGGCGCGGCATTGCCCGTTCTCCAGCATCAAAAGGGTCTCGCATTCGGAGATGGCCGCGGGCCTGTGCGCCATGACGATAACGGCCCCACGCCGGTCTTTCATCTCGCGGATGGCGCGGTTGAGAGCGGCATTCCCGTCGGCATCGAGATTGGCATTGGGCTCGTCGAGAATCAGTAGCAGCGGGTCGCCAAACAAGGCTCGCGCCAGGCCGATCCGCTGGATCTGCCCGCCCGAAAGCGGCCCCGATGTACTGTGGATTCGGGTATCATACCCGTCGGGCAGATCGAGAATCATGTCATGTGCATCGGCCCGTTTCGCCGCCTCGATTACGGATTCGGGGGAGGGGTTGGCTTTCATGCGTGCGATGTTCTCGGCAATGGTGCCCTGAAAAAGGGTCACGTTCTGCGGCAGATAGCCCAAGAGTTGGCCCAATGTGTCGCTCGGGAAGCGGTGCAGGTCACTCTGGTCGAGGCGCAGGCTGCCATCGGCAAGGGGGCGCACCCCGCAGAGGGCACGGGCCAGCGTGGTCTTGCCGCACCCCGAGGGGCCGATCACGCCCAGAGCCTGTCCGGGTTCCAGCCGGAAGCTCAACGCACGCAGCGCGGGCCTGCGGGTCCCTGGAAGGACCACCGTGATGTTCTTGGCGATGACCCGTGCAGCGGGGCGCGAGGGGGTGATATGTATCTCGTCGGTCTGGCTGTCGAGCAGGTCGGGGAGCCTCAGCCAGCCATCGCGGGCACGGGCGATCACGCTCCAGCCACCGATGACGGTCTCGATCGGGCTGAGCGCACGGCCCATCAGGATCGAGCCCGCAATCATCGCACCGGCGCTCATCTCTCCGCGCAGCACTACCCATGCACCAAGGGCCAGCATGGCCGATTGCAGCAACTGGCGGAAACTGCGGGTGAAGGTGGTAAATCCTGTCGTCCGGTCTGCCGCGCGCGCCTCGGCGCGGAGCGCCGTTCCGCGGCTCTCGCGCCAGCGGTTGAAGGCGGCGCCCTGCATGCCGAGCGCCTGCAAAAGCTCGGCCTCGTCGCGCAGGTAATCCCCCAGCCTGCCGGAGACCGTCTGGGCCTGCGCCGCCTCGCGCGAAAGGCTGCGGGTGGCCACGCGGTTGAGCAGGGTCACCGCGATCAGTACCGCCCCGCCGCCCAAAGCCAAGAGCCCCAGCAGCGGGTGGAAGATGAAGATTGCCAGAAAGAACAGCGGGGACCACGGCATATCGAACAGGGCCAGCACTACCCGCGAGTTCAGGAGCTTCTGCACCGCGTCCAGGTCGGACAAGCCGAGGCTCGAGACGAGATCCTCGGGATTGAGGGCATTGCGGCGCAGGACGGCTGCGAAGACCCGCTCCTCGAGCCGGCCCATCAGACGTTTGGCCACGCGCGACATCAGGCGGGAGCGGACAAAATCCAGAAGGCCCATGACGGTGAAAAGAAAGACCACCAGCAGAAACAGGCTGGCAAGGGTCTCCTCGGCGCGTGATGCCAGAACCCTGTCATAGACCTGCAGCATGAACATCGGGCCGGTCATCATCAGGATGTTCACAAAAGCCGAGAACAGGCCGACGCTCAGGAACAGGCCCCATTCGCGCTTGCTTTCGTCATTCAGTCTTTTCTTGCCCAGAGGGGAGCGGCGGTCCGGCATGGGATACTCTCAGACAGTCGGAAACGAAAAACCGGCCCCACCAAAGATGAGGCCGGTTTTCATTTTTACCGCGAGGTATTTCGGAACCTTTACCGTTAGGGTTGATCTAGATAAAAATCTAGCGGTTTCCGGTAATTGCTCCCAAGACATCGTTGATGATCTTCTCGGCGATATTGGGTTCACGCCGTTGCTGGACCGGGGCGTTCTGCGCATTCCACGCCGATGTCGTCGTGCCGTCGCTATTATAGGTCTGGCCGGCATAGGGCTGCGTCTGGGCCTGCCATTCGGACGGGTTGGCCATCGGCAACGGTTTCGCGGGCTGGCCTTTCTCGACCCGGGTCATGACCTCGTGCCAGATCTCGGCGGGCAGGCCGCCGCCGGTCACGCCGGTCAGGGGCTTATTGTCGTCATTGCCCATCCAGACACCGGTCACATAGTCGTCGGTGAAGCCGATAAACCACGCATCGCGCGCCGACTGGGTGGTGCCGGTCTTGCCCGCAACCTCATAGCCATCAAGCTTCGCGCGGTGGCCCGTACCCTGTTCTACCACGTTATGCATCATATAGATCAGCTTGCGTGCGGCATCTTCCGAGATCACCCGCTCGCCGATACCGCCACCCGAGGTGAAGATCGGCTCTTTGTCGCCTTTGATCCGCAGATCGGTCAGGCCGTAGGGCTTCACCGAAGAGCCCCCATTCAGGATGCCCGCATAGGCGCCGGTCATGTCGATCAGCGTCGATTCGGAGACCCCGAGCGCCAGTGCCGGACCTTTGGCGAGGTTATGCCCGAAGCCGAAATCCTCGGCCACTTTGCGCACCGCATCGCGGCCCACCTCTTCCTGCAGGCGCACCGTCGCCACATTGACCGAATGGGTCAGCGCGGTGGTCAACGTGATCGGACCGCGGAAGACACCTTTCTCGTAATTCTGGGGCGACCAGGGGCCGGAGCCCGGGACATTGATCGTCAGGGGCGTATCCTCGACGATGGTATCGGGCGTCATCCCCATATCCATCGCTGCCGCGTAGACGAAGGGCTTGAAGGTGGAGCCCGGTTGGCGCAACGCCATTGTCGCGCGGTTGAACGCGCCCGAGACCTTGGTCTGGCGTCCGCCGACCATGGCCCGCACCGCACCATCGGCGCTCATGACGATGACCGCAGCCTCGGCCGTCGAGCCGTCTTTTACCTTGGTGTCGAACACATCCTTCAGCGCCGTCTCGGCAGCGGTCTGGATGCGCTGGTCGAAGGTGGTATGGATGATCACATCCTCGGTCGTGTCATTCGACAGGAAGGGCGGGATGTCATCCATGACCCAATCGGCAAAGTAACCGCCCGCGCGTTTCTGTGCAGCTTCCGACAGGGTCGCGGGGTTGGCTTTGGCTTCCTTGTATTCCGCATCCGTCAGGAATTTCTGCTCGTGCATGAGCGACAGGACGGTGTCGGCCCGTGCCTGCGACCGCGCGAGATTGTTGGTGGGGGCATAGCGGGTCGGGGCCTTCAGTAGCCCTGCCAGCATCGCCGCCTGCTGCGGGTTCACATTGGCCGCCGAAATCCCGAAATACCGCTGGGCAGCGGCTTCGAAGCCGCGCGCGCCCGCACCAAGATAGGCGCGGTTGAGGTAAATCGTCAGGATATCGGATTTTGTATATTTGGCCTCGAGCGCCAGCGCATAGGGCACTTCCTTGATCTTGCGGGTCAGACCGCCCGACCGGCAGTCATCCTCGTATTCGCCTTCGTTCTTCCACGTCTTAGGATCATAGGGCACACCGAGGCAAAGGAGCTTGGCAACCTGCTGGGTGATGGTTGAGCCACCATTGCCCGAGAAGGGGCCGCGCCCCTCGCTGAGGTTGATGCGGATGGCCGAAGCGATGCCGCGCGGGCTGACCCCGAAATGGTGATAGAAGCGGCGGTCCTCGGTGGCGACCACGGCCTCGCGCAGATAGGGCGAGACGTTTTTGGCGGTGATCTGCCCGCCAAAGGTCTCACCGCGCCATGCAAAGACGTCGTTATTTCGGTCGAGCATGGTAACCGAGCCGCGTGTGCGACCGTCCAGAAGCTGGGTCAGCGGGGGGAGGGTGCTGTAATAATAATAGACCGAAATCCCGAGAATGATGGCAATCACCGCCAGCACGCGCCATGTCGCCTTGAAGATCAGGCGACCGAAGAAGCCAAGGATGCCAAGAATGAACCCCAAGATCGGTCCATGCTTGCGCGGGGGCCGTTTGGGCGCCACTTTGGCGGGCTTTTTCGGAGGGGTTTTCTTCGGTCCAGGTTTGCCGCCGCTTGTGTAGCGTCGCTCCGCTACCAGCGGTTTGCGCGGGCCGCCATTATTTGCCATCTGCTCGTATCCGTTCTTGATCGTTCTGGCCAATTTACACGGATTGTTGGTCTTTGTGGAGGTTAGGGTTCTCACGATTCGGTATATTGCGTGATTAAAAAATATACTTACTGTCCAAAAAGTGTGCTTTGCCGGTTCGCTGGGCCACGGGAATGTGAGGCTGACGGCAAGGTTGCCTTGTAACATGCCTAAGTATTGGGCTTTGTGGCGGCATGCCGCCTATCGGTTCCGATAAGCGGAGCTGAGGAGACAGGAAGGAATCGAACGTGAAACTGATTATTGCAGCAATCAAGCCTTTCAAGCTCGAAGAGGTGCGTGAAGCGCTGACCTCCATCGGCGTGCGTGGCATGATGGTGACCGAAATCAAGGGTTTCGGCGCACAGTCCGGCCATACGGAAATCTATCGCGGTGCTGAATATGCGGTGAATTTCGTGCCGAAAGTGAAACTGGAAATCGTCGTGACGGATGGTCTTGCAGACGAGGTCGTTGATACGATTCTCAAGGCTGCAAAAACCGACAAGATCGGTGACGGCAAGATCTTCGTGCTCGACGTCGAACAATCGGTTCGCGTTCGTACCGGCGAAACCAACGAAGACGCTCTCTAAAGCGTCCGTGGGACAGGGGAATTACTGATGAAAAACTTCGGAAGACTTACCGGCCTTGCGGCCGCGGCCGCGCTGGTGGCTATGCCCGCGCTGGCTCAGGATGCACCGGCGGCTCCCTCCGCAGTGCCGACCG
The DNA here is from genome assembly GCF_040297545.1 of Thioclava kandeliae. Taxonomy (NCBI): domain Bacteria; kingdom Pseudomonadati; phylum Pseudomonadota; class Alphaproteobacteria; order Rhodobacterales; family Paracoccaceae; genus Thioclava; species Thioclava kandeliae. The sequence goes on along the minus strand of NZ_JAYWLC010000006.1, from coordinate 6,411 downwards.
ACAGCGTCTGGATCCTGAACACGCTGCTGTTCCTCGTGGGCGGCTTCCTCGTGTTCTTCATGGCGGCAGGTTTCGCCATGCTCGAAGCGGGCCTTGTTCGCTCGAAAAACGTGGCGATGCAGTGCCTCAAGAACATCGCGCTCTTTTCGATCGCCTGCATCATGTACTACCTGATCGGCTACAACCTGATGTATCCGCTGGGCAATTGGTCGATCGGCTCCGATGAGACCGGCGGCTATCTGGGCGCGTTCGCGACCGCAGTTCTCGAAGCCGTTGGCGTTGGTGCGGATGCGGTTGACGACTATTCCTATGCCTCGACCGGCTCGGACTTCTTCTTCCAGGTCATGTTCTGTGGCGCAACCGCCTCGATCGTGTCGGGGGCTCTGGCCGAGCGTATCAAGCTGTGGCCCTTCCTGATCTTCACCGCGATCCTGACCGGCGTGATCTATCCGATCCAGGCATCGTGGAAATGGGGCGGCGGCTTCCTCGACAGCCAGTTCGGCTTCCTCGATTTCGCAGGTTCGACCGTCGTGCACTCCGTCGGTGGCTGGGCAGCTCTTGCTGGCTGTCTGATCCTCGGCCCGCGTATCGGTAAATACAAAGACGGCCGCGTGACCCCCTTCCCGGGCTCCAACCTGACCCTTGCCACGCTCGGTACCTTCATCCTGTGGCTCGGCTGGTTCGGCTTCAACGGTGGCTCGCAGCTGGCGCTCGGTTCGATCGGTAACGCAGCCGACGTGTCGCGTATCTTCGTGAACACCAACATGGCCGCCTGTGCCGGTGCTTTCGCGGCAATGGTTCTGACCCAGATCCTCTACAAGAAGCCCGACCTTACCATGGTGCTTAACGGTGCGCTGGCCGGCCTCGTGTCGATCACCGCAGAGCCGCTGACCCCGGGTCTCGGCTGGGCCTGCATCATCGGTGCCATCGGCGGTATCATCGTGGTCTTCGCGGTTCCGTTCCTCGACAAGCTGAAGATCGATGACGTTGTCGGCGCGATCCCGGTCCACCTGTTCTGCGGTATCTGGGGCACCCTGGCTGTCTGCATCACCAACCCCGATGCGACGTTCATGGGCCAGCTGATCTCGATCATCATCGTCGGCGTCTTCGTCTTCGTGGTCTCGGCGATCCTGTGGCTGATCCTCAAAGCCGTAATGGGTATCCGCGTCTCCGCCGAAGACGAGACCATGGGTCTCGACAAGGCCGAGCTGGGCATGGAAGCCTATCCGGAATTCCGCTCCTGATTTCAGGTGCAGTGTGAACAAGAAAGGCCCGGATCATCGATCCGGGCCTTTTGCATTGGACAAAGGATAACAGAACCCGAGGTCCCTCCCGCCACCGCCTCAGCGGTTCTGGTTGTTGAGCGTATTGAGATTCTTGATCAGCGTCTCGAGGATGTCGGTCAGCTGTTCATAGGTGCCCTCCGGCATGCCGGTCATCGATTCGGCATAGACCTTATCGGCGGCGCTGCGGGCATCGGCAAAGGTGCTCTGGGCTTTTTCGGTGGGTGCCACGAGGCGCACGCGCCGGTCATTGGGCGAGGGCGCACGTTCGACCCAGTTGCCCTGTTCCATCCGGTCGACAAGGCGCGAGACCGAGATCGGCTCGATTTCCATCAGTTCGGCGAGCCGCGCCTGTGGCAACGGGCCTTCCCGCATCAGGATCGACATCAGACGCCATTGCGAGGAAGTCAGCCCGATTTCGGCAGTATGGGTTTCGAAACGGCTACGCACGGCGCGCGACGCATCATGAAGAAGATAGGCTAGGCGGGCTTTGGGCATAGTGGACCTCTGTTGTACAACGCCAATCTAGGGCGAAATTGTTATGATTTTATAAGTCCGCTCAAATTAACTTCAACATATTCTGGTTACAATATGCGAAAAGGCAGCCCGGAGGCTGCCTTTCATGTTTGCGGAGCCTATACGCGGTTAAACGCCGGCGGCAACAATCGCCTTGGCCAGAAGCGGCACAGAGGTCTTGTTCAGGCCCGCGATATTCAGGCGGCTATCGCCGACCATGTAGATCGCATTGTCCTCACGCATCTTCAGAACCTGCTCTTCGGTCGCGCCCAGGCGCGAGAACATCCCGCGGTGATGGGCCAGGAAGTCGAACCGGTCCGAATTGGTCAGCTGGCGCAGTTCCGAGGCGAGTTGCTCGCGCAGGCCCAGCATGCCGTTGCGCACGGCTTCCAGCTCGTCTTCCCATTCCTGACGCAGGGTCGGGTCGGTGAGGACCTTGGCCACCAGCGCCTGCCCGTGGAAGGGCGGGAAGGAATAGGCCAGACGGTTGAGTTTGCTGAGGTTGTCCTGCGTGACGGCGGTATTGGCCGCATCGCCCAGCACCATCAGGCAGCCGGTGCGCTCGCGGTAGATGCCGAAATTCTTCGAGCAGGAGGCCGCAATCATCAGTTCGGGCATTTTTTCGGCCATCAGGCGAGTGCCGGCGGCATCAGCCTCGAGACCGTCACCGAAGCCCTGATAGGCCAGATCGATCATCGGGGTCGCGCCGGTTTCGAGCAGGGTCTCTGCAACCACGGCCCATTGCTCCAGCGTCAGGTTGGCGCCGGTCGGGTTATGGCAGCAGCCATGCAGCAGGACGACATCGCCCTTCTTGGCCTGCTTGAGGTCCTCGATCATCGCATCGAAAGCCACCGCGCGGGCGTCATTGTCGAAATAGCGATAGGGTTTGACCTCGACACCCATGAAATTCAGGATGGTGATATGGTTCGGCCAGGTGGGGTCTGACACCCAGACCTTCATGTCGGGATTGGCCACGCGTGCCAGTTCGAACGCCTGACGGCAGGCACCGGTGCCGCCCACGGTCGACAGGAAGGCCAGACGGTCGGCGGGATAGCCCTCGCCCAGAACCATCGAGGCCATCGCCGCGTGGAAGTCGGGCTGGCCCGCAAGGCCTGCATAGCTTTTGGTGGTCTCGGTCTCGTGCAGGATCTTTTCTGCCTTCGAGATCGCGGTCATGATCGGGGTCTTGCCTTCAGCAGTCTTATAGACGCCGACGCCGAGGTCGATCTTGTCCTCGCGCGGATCCGCGCGATAGAGGCCGGACAGGGCAAGGATCTTGTCTGCCGGTTGCGGTTTGAGATTGCTGAACATCATGCTTCTCCGGTTGCGACCCTGAGGTCGTTATACATGCCCCATTCGGACCAGCTGCCGTCATAGAGCGACCAGTCGGTTTTGCCCATCGATTCGAGCGCCAGCGCCAGCACCGACGCGGTGACACCCGATCCACAGGACGTAATGGCGGGTTTCGCCAGATCGACGCCTGCCGCCTCGAAAACGGCGCGCAGTTCGTCGGGGGATTTCATCGTGCCATTGGCGGTGAGCACCTCGCCAAAGGGCACATTGCGCGCATTGGGGATGTGGCCCGCCCTCAGGCCGGGGCGCGGCTCGGGCTGGGTGCCGGCAAAGCGCGCGGGTGCGCGGGCGTCGATGATCACGGCATCACCCAGTTTCGAGCTATGCGCCACCTGCGTCACATCCTTCACCAGCTGCGCCTGACGCTGCACGGTCATATGGCGCTCGCGCAAGACGGGGGGCAGATCCTCGGTCGGGCGGCCTTCGGCCAGCCATTTCGGCAGGCCGCCATCGAGCACGGCCACATCCGTTTTGCCAAAGAGGCGGAACAGCCACCACACGCGCGGTGCCGAGAAGATGCCGCTCTGGTCATAGATCACTACCTGATGGCCATCGCCCACGCCCATGGCCCGCATCCGCGAGATGAACTTCTCGGCGGGCGGGGCCATATGCGGCAGATCGGAGCGGTGATCGGAAATCTCGTCGATATCGAAGAACCGCGCATTGGGGATATGGCAGGCCTCATAGGCCGCCTTGGCGTCCCTGTCGGAGCCGGGCATGAACCAGGACGCGTCGATCACCCGCAGGTCGGGGTTCTTCAGATGGTTTTCGAGCCACTCGGTCGATACCAGAGTCTTGGGATTATCCATCGTGCCACGTCCTCCCTTGCGGTCATTGCCTTGATTAAACGGAAGGGGCTCGGCGGTGCAAGTAGGGATAGGGCAGGGCGGGGATCTAGGGCCCGCCCCGACTCACATATTCTGCTTGAGCAGGCGCTGTTTCTGGCGGTTCCAGTCGCGCTTGGCTTCGGTGGCGCGCTTGTCGGCCACTTTCTTACCCTTGGCGATACCGATCAGGAGCTTCACGAAGCCCTTGTCGTTGAAATACATCTTCAGCGGCACAATGGTCATGCCCTCGCGCTGGGTCGCGTTCCACAGGCGCGAGAGTTCCCGCTTGGACACCAGCAGCTTGCGCTTGCGGCGTTCCTCGTGGCCGAAGGTCTTGGCCTGGGCATATTTCTCGATATTGCCATTGATCAGCCAAAGCTCGGCCTCCTCGACCGAGGCGTAGCTTTCGGCGATGTTCGCGCGGCCATTGCGCAGGGACTTGACCTCGGAGCCCGTCAGCACGATGCCCGCCTCGAGCGTATCCTCGACGGCGTAATGGTAGCGTGCCTGACGGTTTTCGGCGATCAGGCCGTTATTTTCTGAACTCGGTTTCTTTGCCATGGTCGCGCAGAGATAGGGCGGGCGGGCGTCTGAGTAAAGATCCTCAATCGTCCTGTCTGACCAAAACGTGAGGCTTTTTTGCGGAAACGCTGAAACTTCTCCCCGCTTCTGCCCGTATACTCTCCAAAGGCCGCAATCCCGGAGGACCGAGTATGACGCGCAGAGAGTGGGATATCTACAAGGATAGGGACGTCACCCCCAAGGAGATGTTCCTCAACCGCCGCCAGATCATGGCAGGAGGGCTGGGGGCGGGGCTCGTGGCGGCGCTGCCCAAGGGCGCGCGGGCCGAGGAGGCGCTCAAGCCCAACACATTCGAGGAGATCACCTCCTACAACAACTTCTATGAATTCGGTTGGGATAAATCCGACCCCGCCAAATATGCCAGCGCGCTGACGACCTCGCCATGGCCGGTCGAGATCGACGGTCTGGTCGACAAGCCCGGCACCTATGCTTTCGATGATCTGATAAAGATGGTCACCGTGGAAGAGCGTATCTACCGCTTCCGCTGTGTGGAGGCGTGGTCGATGGTAATCCCATGGTCGGGCTTCCAGCTGTCCGAGCTGCTGAAAAGGGTCGGCGTGCAGCCGGAGGCGAAATATGTGGCCTTCACCTCGGTCCTGCGCCCCGAGGAGATGCCCGGCCAGAAAGGCTATTCCGGTATCGACTGGCCCTATCAGGAGGGGCTGCGCATGGATGAGGCGATGAATCCCCTGACCCTGATGGCGACGGGGCTCTATGGCGAGGATCTCCCCAAACAGAACGGCGCGCCCATGCGACTGGTCGTGCCATGGAAATACGGGTTCAAATCCGCCAAGAGCATCGTGAAGATCTCGCTGGTGAAGGATCAGCCGCTCAATACCTGGCAGGCGCTGCAGCCCAGCGAATATGGCTTCTATGCCAATGTGAACCCGCAGGTGGATCACCCGCGCTGGTCGCAGGCGACGGAGCGCGTCATCGGCGCAGGACTGTTCGGTGGCCGCAAGGAGACACTGATGTTCAACGGCTATGGAGATCAGGTCGCCGCCATGTATGACGGTATGGATCTCCGGAAGTTCTATTGATGCAACTGGCTATCGCATCCCCGATCAATCGCGCGACGCGGCATCTGCCGACCTGGGTCGTCTACCTTGCGGGGCTGATCCCGCTGGCCTGGGTCGTCTGGCTGGTTCTCTCGGGCGGGATCGGCGTCGATCCGGTCAAGGGAATCGAGCACCGTCTGGGCAAGATCGCGTTGTGGTTCCTGATTGGCGGTTTGGTGATCTCGCCCCTGCGGCGGATCACGGGCGTGAACCTTCTGCGCTACCGTCGTGCGGCCGGTCTTCTGGGCTTCTTCTATGTGGCGCTTCACCTCATGGCGTGGATCGTTCTCGATATGGCGCTTCTCTGGAGGCAGCTGCTGCCTGACCTCTACCGCAGGCCCTATCTCTTGTTCGGGATCGCTGCATTCGCGTTGCTGATTCCGTTGGCAGTGACGTCGAACAACGCCTCGATCCGGCGTTTGGGGAAAAATTGGCGCCGCCTGCATTGGCTCGTTTATCCTGCGGTGGGATTGGGGCTCCTGCACTATCTCTGGCAGATGAAGGTCATCTCTGGCGAGGGCTGGATCTGGGCTTTGGTGTTTGTGGCCTTGCTGGGCGCGCGCCTCTTCTGGCGGTTTCGGGGACGCTGAGCCCCTTATCGGCTCTGACGGGGGAAGGATGAGAGATCGGGAGATCTGGCTGTGATCCATCGGCGCCGTTTCTTCGCTGGCAGCGGTCGTTCGCAAGGCTCTCGATGGGGTGCTTTAAAATAACTATATATATTTCAGCATGTTATTTGAATTTTTGTATGAATTTATGATTTTCGTTGAAAAAGGGGTTGCGGTGTTTGGG